>DASUAD010000437.1:0-5439 GCA_035763965.1 Thermoanaerobaculia bacterium
TCGCGAAGGGCACCGAGATCACGATGTCCCCGAGAAACCCGGCGTCCGCGCCGCCCGCCGGAAACGCCAGAACGTCGGTCGAGCGGTCCTTCCGCCGCCATTTCCGGTTGAGCCCCGCCATGCGATCGTCCCCACAGAAGAAAACCGAGACTTCGTCGTGCCGACGGCGCATCGCCCGCGCGGCCCGCTCGAGAAGCCGCCGGACACGGCTCGTCGGCGGCGCGCCCGACGCGCTCGACCGGACCTCGACTTCCATCTCTTCACCGCAGCGCCCTAAGCCGGGCGCGGCCCCGTCCGTCGCACGTCCGTCCCCGCCGCGGCGGAGGGAGCCGCCGTCACGTCCGCGGTCTTGCGCTTCGTCCGCTCGGGCTCGAAATCGAATCCGGGATAGTCGATACGGTGATGGAAGATCGTCGTGACCGTGTGCTCGAGCGCGTCCACGATCAACGCCAGGTCACGCATGGTCAGATCGCACTCGTCGAACTGCCCGTCGCGCAGACAGTCGTCGACGATCGTCTGGATCATCGCGCGGATCTTCTGGCGCGTGGGCTCGACCAGGGTCCGGGAAGCCGCCTCGACCGCATCCGCGATCATCAGGATCCCGGTGATCCGCGTGCCCGGCTTCGGACCGGGATGCCGGTACTCGGTCTCGTGGACCGGGCTGCCGCCCGGCCCGGTCTTCGTGAGCGCCTTCTGGTAGAAGTACCGAATCAGCTTGGTGCCGTGGTGCTCGCGGATCGCGGCGAGGATCGGTTCGGGTAGACGCGCTTTTTTCGCCATCTCCACGCCTTCCTTGACGTGGGCGGCGATGATGAGCGCGCTCATCGAAGGCTCCAGCCGGTCGTGTCGGTTCAACCCCTTCGTCTGGTTCTCGATGAAGTACGCGGGCATCTTCGTCTTGCCGATGTCGTGGTAGTAGCCCGAGACGCGCGCGAGCAAGGCCTCGGAACCGATCGCTTCGGCCGCCGCTTCCGCGAGGTGGCCCACCATCAGGCAGTGCTGGTACGTCCCGGGAGCTTCGAGGGCGAGACTGCGCAGCAGCGGCAGGTTCTGGTTGGAGAGCTCGAGCAGCCGGATGTCGGTCGTGACATGGAAGAAGTGCTCGAAGATCGGCAGGAAGAGGCCCACCGTCGCCGAAACGAGAAGCCCTCCGACGAGGCCTCCGAGGGCATCGAGAGCGAAGCTCCACCGGATCGGCTCGGCGTCCAGGAGCTGGATGGCCGCGACCAGGATGAGGTTTGCGGCCGCGACGAAGCCTCCCATCCCGAGGAGAACTCCGCGCGAACGCACCTTCCCCGTCCCGAAGATCCCCGCCAGCGACCCGGCGAGGACGAACAGCGCGAACGGGAAGCTTTGTCCCATGAGTATGCCGGCGCCGACCGCGTTGATGGCGGCGAAGAGGAGGGCCGGGCCCATGCCGGCAATGAGGCTCGCGACGATCGGCCCCGCGGCGAAGGGCAGCGCGTAGTAGGTCGCCGCGGCGGTCGCGGCTCCCTCGAAGCTCGACGAGAAGCCCTGGGCGAGCACGAAGAAGCCGCGCGTCAGCAGAGCGAAGAGAATCCCCGTCGAGATGACCGAAGCGTAGATCTTCTCGGGCGGGCGCTCGCGCTTCCGGCGTGTGAGCCGGCGCGCGTCCATCCAGAAAGCGAGAGCGGCGAGCGTCTGGAGAATCAGGATTCCGGCGACCCGGATCCAGGAAGACGGATCGGCGACCGACGCCCGGACCGCCGCGACCCAGGCGGCCGTCCGGGGTGTGATCTCGTCCCCTTTCCGCACGATCACTTTGCCGCGCGGGATCTTCGTGAAGACGCTCTCGACGGCCCGCGATGCCTCTTCCCGCCGTCGCGCAGTCTCCCGGGCGTTCAACGTCAGGTTCGGTCGAAGCGAGGCGGCGAGGAACGCCGCAACTTCGTTGCGTTCGCGGGGCTCCAGAGGAGAATCGGCGAGACGCATCGCGACGTCGGATTTCGCCTCGGAACCGTATTCGATCGCGAGCGGAAGGTCCCGACGGCGCTGCTCACGACCGCTCGAAGTGTCCCGCAGCAGGATGCCGCGGCGCTGCTCGAGAAAGAGCTCCCGGTTGTCGACGATCCCGTTGCGATAGAGCTGGAGGCCGATACCGACGAGCTGGTCTTCGAGAGAACGCGAAAACCCGAGCCGCGCGAGGGCGATCAGCGCTTCGTCGCCGATCGGGAGGTTGAAGGCGTCCCGGACTTCCTGCGTGACTTCACCGCCGGACTTTCCCCGCAGCACGGCGGCTCTCGCACGGGAGAACGAGTTGCGCAGTTCTTCTTCGAACCGTGCCGGGGCCGCACCGTCCGAGTCGTAGAGGGGGAGGACTTCCGCCGCCGCCTCCGCCTTGCGCCGGACCGTCGCTTCGGGGTCCGGCACGATCAGGTCGCGCGGCGCGACGACGTCGCGCGTCGCAATGGCGCCCGGCCCGGCCGGCGCCCTGCGGAAGGAGAGAGTCGGCGCGAACGAGATCGTGGTCGTGAGGACGTAGAGCAGCCCCCAGAAGAACGGCCTCATTCCGAGCCGCCCTGCGAAGGCCTGGGTGGCGCCCGTCTCGCGCGTCAGCGTGCGCCGGCGACGAAACGTGGCGGGCTTTTCCCGGGGTTTTGATTCCGACGGCATATTCTCAGCGAGTCGAACGCGCGGTCGCGGACTCGCGCTCCCGGTCCAGAGCGTCGTAGGCGGAGATGATCGACTGGACGAGCGGATGGCGCACGACGTCCCGCTCGTCGAACAGGACGAACCGGATCCCCTCGATCGAGGAGAGGATGCTCTGCGCCTCGCGCAGTCCCGACGTCTTGCCCTGCGGCAAATCCACCTGTGTGATGTCGCCGGTGACGACCGCCTTCGAGCCGAACCCGATCCGGGTCAGGAACATCTTCATCTGTTCGGACGTCGTGTTCTGTGCCTCGTCCAGGATGATGAAGGCGTCGTTCAACGTTCGACCGCGCATGAACGCGATCGGCGCGATCTCGATGATTCCCCGCTCGAGCAGCTTGGCCGTCTTCTCGTAGCCGAGGATGTCGTACAGCGCGTCATAAAGCGGCCGCAGGTAAGGGTTGACCTTTTCGACCATGTCGCCGGGCAGGAAGCCGAGCCGCTCGCCCGCCTCGACCGCCGGTCGTGCGAGGACGATCCTCTTGACCTTCTTCTCGAGGAGGGCGGCGGCGGCCATGGCGACCGCGAGGTAGGTCTTTCCGGTTCCGGCGGGCCCGATGGCGAACACGAGATCGTGGCGGTCGATCGTCTGCACGTAGAGGCGCTGCTTTGTGTTGCGGGCCGACACGACCGACCGGAGCGACGGCCCGAAAGGGCTCTCGGTGAAGAACTCGACGAGAGAGGCTCCAGGATCCTCCTTGAGAACGCGGATCGCGGTCGTGACGTCGCTGCCCTTCAAGGGATGGCCCATCGCGGCGAGCTCGGAAAAGGCGGACAGGAGCCGGCGGGCGGCATCCTCCCCCTCGCCCTCGCCGACGACCGAGACCTCGTTGCCGCGCGCAGCGAGGCGGACCCGGAAAGCCTCTTCGATGGCCCTCAAGTTTTCGTCTGCAATTCCGAAAAGGGCGGTGAACCCCTCTTCGGGGAGCGTGACGGCCTGGTTCGGGTCGGGAATCTTCCTTACTCCTCCGGTCCGGAAATTACGCTACCACGGGCACGGGCAGCAAAAGGCAGGCCCCCCGGCCGGGAGGGACCCGCCATCGGCGTAAGTGCCTTGTCGATGATGATTTAGTGCCGCGCCGCGACCCGCAGGATCAGCGACCGTCCGAAATCGCCTTGGCAACCTCCTCCAGGGCGTTCTCGACCGCGTCCTCGATCGTCGAGCCGCGGTTCTTGTGCCGGACTTCGCCGACGACCTTGCCGCTCGAATCCTTGAGCAGAACCTCGACGCCCACGCCCGGGTTTGCCATCCAGCCCCCCCAGATCCGGGCGCCCGTCCCCGGCTCCCAGGCGTTGAAGATGTTCCCCTCGATGACGAGCTCCGCCCCCTTTTCGGAGAGCTTGTAGCCGTCCCGCTCGAGCCACTGCTCCATGTACTCCCGGCCCGCGCGGGCGGCCTCGCGCGCTTCGCGACCCTTCCCGTTCTCGACGAAGTCCTTGACCTGAACGGTCCGGTACTTCTTCAGGCTGCCTTCCGGGAAGTAGACCCAGTCGGCGTCTCTCCCTTCCGTCAGCTTGTCGTAGTCGGGAAGGTACTTCGCGGGCTCGTTCTCTTCCCTCGCGTCGTCCGATTCCAGAAACTTCTTGTTCTTCCCGAGCGCTGGCGCGACGCCGATCGCGAGTGCCAGAACGGCAATGAACAGCACAGAATAAGCGCGTCGAGTCACAATCCCCATTGCTTGGATCTCCTTTGGTCGCGATTCTACGCGGTCGAGAATTCGAACTCCAGCCGCTCGCAGACCGCGTCCCCCGCGCCGGAGGTCGCGAGCGAGCCGCCGACGTCGGGCGTGGCCCGCCCTTCCCGGACGCACCGGGCGACGGCGCGCTCGAGAGCCTCGGCCTCGGCGCGATGCCCGAGGTGCTCCAGCATGAGCCCGGCCGTCAGGATCGCGCCGAACGGATTCGCCCGGCCGGTGCCGGCGTGCTTGGGCGCCGAGCCGTGGACCGGCTCGAACATGCAGACGCGCCCGGGGTGGATGTTGCCGGACGCCGCCATCCCGAGTCCGCCCTGGAGCGCGGCGCCGAGGTCGGTCGCGATGTCTCCGAACATGTTGTTCGTCACGATCACGTCGAACTGCCGCGGATCGCGGATCATCTGCATGCACAGAGCGTCGATGTAGAGGTGGGAGGACGTTACGTCGGGGTACTCCCGGGAAACCTCCGAGAAGACGCGCTGCCACAGGTCGCCGACGTACCGCATGGCGTTCGACTTGTCCGACATCACCACCCGTTTACGTCCCCGCGTGCGCGCGTACTCGAACGCGTAGCGGACGATCCGCTCGACGCCCTTCCGCGTCGAGATGTCCTCCTGGACGGCAACCTCGTCGGCGGTGCCCGTCTTGAAATTGCCGCCCGCGCCGACGTAGAGACCTTCCGTGTTCTCGCGAAAGACGACGAAGTCCACGTCGGCCGCCGAGTAGCCCTCGAGCGGGCACAGCCGATCGTCGAGACACCGGACCGGCCGATAGTTGACGTAGAGGTCGAGCCGGAAGCGGGCGCCGAGCAGGATCTCGGCGGCGTGACGCATGTCGGGGACCCGGGGGTCGCCGAACGCGCCCATGAAGATCGCATCGTAGTTCGCGGCGAGATCGTCGAAGGCCCCGGGCGGGACCGTCTCTCCGGTCGAGAGATAGTGGTCCGCGCTCCACGGGAAAAAGACGGGCTCGAACGGAAGGGATCGCAGGCGGCTGATCGTCTCGAGGACTTTGACAGCCTCGCGCGTGACGTCCACTCCGATCCCGTCGCCGGGGACGACCGCGATCCTCATGC
>DASUAD010000438.1:0-2933 GCA_035763965.1 Thermoanaerobaculia bacterium
GTCGCCGCGATCCGGGACACCGCGGAGATCCTCGGCAACACGCCGGCGGTCTGCCGGAAGTCCTACATCTATCCCCCCGTCCTGGCGAGTTTCGAGCGCGGCCGCACCATCGCGCACAACTTCGAGACCCCCGGTGAGCTCGTCGCACGCCGCCGCGGTCTCCACGCCGCCGAGAAGGACGTGTTGAAGCTGCTCCGGCAGCAAGCGGCGTGAGCGGGATCCCGAGGGGCACACGACTTGCTCTCTTTCGGGAGGATGCGCAAATGGTTGCCTGTCTTCGCAGTTCCCGCCGCCGCGATCGGCCTCGCGGCGCTCGTGGGGCTCCTGCGGAGAGACTTCGTCTCGTCCACGCCCGGCGAAATCGTCGAGAAGTTCCTCGGTCGGGTCGTGAGCGATCGGTACGAGAAGGCGGCGCCGCTGCTCGCGGGCGACGTCGGGCGCTCCGCCCCGCCCGACGCGGTGCAGCAGTGGAAGAGGAGCGTCGAGGCCGGCCTCGGGAAGATTCGCGGGGTTCGCGGCGAGACGGAGTGGATTTCCGGTGAAGAAGCGGAGGCAACCGGCATTCTCGACACGGGGCGCCGGGAAAGACGTCTTCGGTTCGGTCTGAAGCGGGAAGGGGGTCGGTGGAGGATCGCGCGGCTGGACGAATTCTGGGGAGACGACTCCGATTCCCGGACCGGGTCAGACCTCGGATCCATCCGCGTGCGCGAAGGGTGGCGCGAGCGGCCCCGCAACGCCGGTCGCCGTTCGTTTCGCTGACCGCGCGTTGCGAGCGCTCAGCGCCCTCTCGAGTGGGCGCGGCGCTTCGTCTCGTGCTGCGCTTCTGCCTCCTCGATCGAATGCGACATCGTCAACTTGACGTCCTTCTTCGCCATGGCCACGAGCTTGCGATAGTGGTGGTGGAGAGTATCGAGCTCCGCTTCGGAGAGGTCCTCGACATCGATCAGCCGGTTCGAAGCGCCCTCGATCGCCGCGACCAGTTCGTTCAGTTTCAATTCGATCGCCTTGGTGTCCTTGTTCTGCGTCTGCTGGATGAGAAAGACCATGAGGAACGTCACGATCGTGGTCCCGGTATTGATCACGAGCTGCCAGGTGTCCGAAAAGTGAAAAAGGGGCCCGCTGGCGAGCCAGGCGAGAACGATCGCCAGTGCGAATCCGAACGCCCACGGGCGTCCGGTGAGTCGAGTCGTTCGATTGGCGAATTTCTCCCATGCGCGGCGAAGGTTGCTGGTCATCTCAGAACCCCCATTCGAGTCCGAACCGCGCGGCGAATCCGGCGGCCGGGAAATAGTAGGTCACGAGATCGCTTGGGACGTCCGGCGGAGCGAACCACGACCCCGCCCCGGGCGGAACCGCCCGGGGCTGCGTGAAGCGGAACGAAGCGGCGGATCTCCCTACGGGTCGATGCGGATCCCGGGATCCTTCGAAGCGGCCGACGCGGGCCGGGCGAATGCGTATCCGTAGTAGAGGCCCTGGTTCGGGACGACGAGCGACGCGTTCACTGCACCCGAAGCGCACGCCCCGTTGTGGCAGGCGATCCGGCACAGGCCTTCGGTCGTCTCGCAGCCTTCGAAAGGCGCGGTGTTTTTCCCGAGAGTGATCGCGACGTTCGAAATCGTCGATTTCGCGGGCAGCCTCCACACGATCTCCTGTTTCGCCTTCTTGGAGATCACGATCGGGTCGACCGGGACGGTGTCGGTGTCCGAAACGACGATGATGCGCGCCGTCGACTCGCAGCATTTCACCGTGCAGCATCCCGAGGTTCCGAGGACCGTCACCGTGGTCAGTGAGACGAGAGCCAGGGGCCACCCCCATCGCCGCTCGGAAGACATTTTCTCCTCCTATCTCGACGATTCCCTCGGGTGTCCTTTCACGACGTCGTCGAAGTCGTCGCGTTTTCTGAGGTTCGCAAGCTCCGGCTCGTTCCGAACGATCGCGGCATTGAAGCCCGAACGGGTCGCCCGTGCGAGATACCCGAGCGCTTCGTCGGGATTTCCGGCGCGGTTGGCCACGACGGCGGCGTTGAAGAGGAGTTCGGGGCGATCGGCTCCGGCGCCGAGCGACTTGCGCAGATGAGCTTCCGCCTCTGCGGTCTTGCCGGTCTTGGCGAGACAGAGCGCAAGGTAGGAGTGGACCTGTCCGTCGTCCGGATTCGTCGAGAGCTCCGCGCGTGCGAGCGCGATGGCTTTCTCGTACGCCTCGGACGACCTGGCTTCGCGCTCCGGGATCCGGCGCAGCGCGTCGCCGAGGTTCGCCCAGTTTTCGTAGTGCGACGGCCCGAGCGTGAGCGCCTTTTCGAAGGCCGCAGCCGACTCACGGTACCGACCCAGGTAGTACTGGGCCGTGCCAATGTTCGAATAGGCGAGGTCCGTCGGCTCGAGGGCGACGGACTTCTGAAACGCTTCGAGCGCCCGCTCGAACCGGCCGAGAGCGAAGTCGCACGCCCCGAGGTTCGCGAAAGCGCGCGCGTTGTCGGGCGTCAACTCGGTCACCTTGCGGAACATCCCGGCCGCAAGCTCCCACTGCCCGTGATTGAAGTAAAAGCCGGCGAGCTTGCTGTATCCGCCGAAATACGCAGGCTGCAGATCGATCGCGCTCCGGTACGTCTCCTCCGCGCGTCGGACGTCGCCGGCCGCGTCGTACGCGTGGGCGAGACCGACCTTGGCTTCGAAGTTGTTCGGTTGGACGGCCAGCGCGCGTTGATACGCCGCCACGGAATCCGGCGCTTTCCCGGTTCGCAGAAACAGCTCGCCGAGCGTGACGTTGACCTCGGGCGACTCCGGCAGGAGTGTCCGGGCGCGGTCGCAGGCTTTCGAGGCGGCTTCCACCCATCGGGGGTCCCTCGTCAGGTTGAACCGAGAGAGGTAAGCGCGGCCGAGCGCGGCCTGGACGAGAGCGGAAGAGGAACGTTCGCGCGCCAGAACCTCGAGCAG
>DASUAD010000439.1:0-6092 GCA_035763965.1 Thermoanaerobaculia bacterium
GTGAAGAGGTAGAGGTCGGTCGCGGTCCGGCCCGGGAACTCCTCGAGGATTCCGCTCGTCTCGATGCGTTCGATCATCGGCCGATAGACGCCGTCGCGCCAGGAGAGCACCGCCTCGGGCCACGGGATCTCGCGCCTCTCGCTCACTCCCCGGAAGTGCCGGTGCACGTTGATGTGATCGAGGAGGCGCTCGTATCCGTTCGGCTCCGTCGTCCGGAACTCGTCACCTCTCTCCGGGGACAGGCTGGTCGTCGCGAGAAAGTCCGCGAGTCCCTGCCGCGCGACGACGTCTTCGATCGAGGCGTCAGGAGGGAGGGTCACGGGCGCCGTGAACTCCTTCACCCGAGCCTCGATCGTGGAAGCACCCATCGCGCGGGCAACCGAGACACGGTGGTGCCCGTCCACGACGAAGTGAGTGTCGCCGACCCGGTACAGCTCGACCGGCGAGAATCCCTTCGCGCCTTCAGCGAGACCTTCGATCTCTTCCCAGCGGTCGCGCAGTGACTCTTCCCGCGGAAGGAACGCGCGGTTGAACTCCCTCTCGCGCTGCACCGTTCCAACGATGCGCTCGAGAGGGACTTCGTGGACGCCGCGATCGACGAGGGTTCGCAAGCGGAGCTTCTCGCGAACCGCGTCGAACGGCAGCAGATCCGCGGGGCGCCCGCGGACCTGCGCGAGAAGGTCGGCAACCAGCGCAGCCCGATGCGCGGCGTCGAACCGGGTCACGCGCGGGACTCCGGATCGCTACAATCCCGGGTGTCCATGCGTCCGCTCCACCGGCTTCTCGTCGTCCTTCCTCTCGCCCTCGCGTTCGCAACCTGTGCTTCCCAGACACGACCGCGCCCTCCGACCCGCGTCGTGGCGCCGCGGGGAGCTTCTCAGTGGAGTCACGACTGGACCCGGGGCGCGGTCTTTTACGAGATCTTCGTCCGGAGTTTCTCCGACTCCGACGGAGACGGGAAGGGAGACATCAACGGGCTGATTTCCCGGCTCGATTATCTGAACGACGGCAATCCGGGCACGACCGACGACCTCGGGGTGGACGCCGTGTGGCTCATGCCGGTCTTCCGCTCCCCGAGCTATCACGGCTACGACACGACGGACTACGAGACGATCAATCCCGACTACGGCTCGAACGCCGACTTCGATCGCTTCCTCGCCGAGGCCCATCGGCGGGGGATCCGGGTCATTCTCGACTTCGTGATGAATCACACGGGGTCGGACCATCCCTGGTTCGTCGACTCCAGCTCCGGTGAATCCTCGCCGAAGAGGGACTGGTACGTCTGGAGTCCCGTCGATCAAGGCTGGGTGCAGCCGTGGGGCAACAACCCGACCTGGCACCCGAATAACGGTGCCTTCTACTACGGGATCTTCTGGAGCGGCATGCCGGACCTGAACTTCCGGGCTCCCGCGGTCCGCGCCGAGATGGAGCGTCTCGCCCGCCTCTGGCTCGACCGCGGCGTGGACGGGTTCCGACTGGACGCGACCCGGCATCTCGTCGAGACGGGGCCGGGACCCGGCCAGTCGGACACGCCGGAGACTCACGCGTTCCTGAAGGAGTTTTCGGCGTCCATCCGGGCCTCGCATCCGGCGGCGACGCTGGTCGGGGAAAACTGGACCGAGACCCCGATCATCGCGACCTACTACGGTTCGACCGCCGCCGTCGCGGGGGGCGACGAGCTTCCCATGAACTTCGATTTTCCTCTCGCCGAACGGATCGTCCAGGGCGTCAACGCCGGAGACGCGGGCGCAATCGCCGAGAAAATCGCCGAGATCCAGTCGCTCTACCCGTCCGGGGTCGTGGACGCTCCCTTCCTGACAAACCACGACCAGGTGCGCGTCGCCACACAGCTCTCGAGAAGCCTCCCGCGGATGAAGAACGCCGCGGCGATCCTCCTCACGCTGCCCGGCGCGCCGTTTCTCTATTACGGCGAGGAAATCGGGCTCCAGAACGGGACGACCGGCAACGACGAGGCGAAGCGCACCCCCATGCCCTGGAACGGCGCGGCCGGCGGAGGGTTCACGACCGGGACGCCGTGGTTCTCCTTCGCGCCCGGCCGAGAGACCGAAAACGTCGCCGTGCAGACCGGGCATCAATCGTCCCTTCTTTCCCGATATCGCAGCCTGATCCGGCTCCGGCATGCGTCCCCCGCACTCGCGAGGGGGAACATCGAGTTGCTCACTCCTTCGGGTTTCTCGCCGACTCTGGCTTTCCTGCGGGTGGACGGAGCCGAGCGCGTCCTCGTCGCGCACAATCTGACCGACTCCTTCGTCAACGGAGGTCCGTACGCAGTGACTGCGGCCGGCTCCGAGCGCCTCTTCACCGACGACGGCGTCGGCGATCCCTCCGGGCCGAACGGTGCCTGGCGGGTGACGCTCGCTCCGCGGGCGACCGGGATCTTCCGGTTGCGTTAGCCGGCATCACTCGGCCGCGGATCGCGGATCGAGCAGGGGCCGAATGGCCGACACCGCCGCCTCCGGAATCCGCCCGGGAAGCGCTTCGACGGCGATGTCGAGGAGCGCGAGCGCCGCTGCCGGAGCCTCCATCCCGAGAGCCGCGTCGATCCGGCGTGCAAGAGCGGGGAACACCGTTTCGAACCGCCGCAGAGGGTCGAGGGAGTCGAGCTTCGCCTTCTCGGGCGATCCGGTGTGTTTCGTGAGAAGCACCATCAGGTGCGCGAGCGCGCTCTTCGTGACGAGCTGCCGGCCGGACAGTCGCTCGCCCCGACGATAACGGCCCGCTCCGACGAGGATGTTCGTCAGGAACTGTCCGATCAGCCATTCATCCGATGGGGGAGTCGCCCGCCGGGCGGTCGCCTCGGCGACGCCGGCGACGCGATCGCCGATCCTTTCCCGGTCGAACAGCACCCGATACCGGTTGATCCGCGCGAGCTCGAGCTCGTCCGGATCGAACACAGCGAACTCGATCAGGTGACCGTCGCGAAAGACGACCTTGACGCCGTGCGCCGTCTCGCGAAACGAGAGAGCAACCTCGTCGTTTCGGGGGAGCCACCCGAGGTCCGTGCGGAACGACTCCTGCGTTCCCGGCGCGACGACGACGAAGAAGTCGTGGTCGGACCAGCGATCCGGCGGTTGGTCGCGTCGGGCCATCGAGCCGAGGGCGACGAGACCGAGCACGCGCGGATCGTCCTCCAGCCGGTTCTGAAGATCCCGGGTGAATCGATCATAGGCCTCGGGATCCATGTCGGGTCGCAGCCGCCTATTGCGGCGACGCGGCCGCCCCCGACGGCACGACTCCGGGGAGGCGGACCGGCCGGTTGGTCGCCGGATCATCGTCCTTCAAGATCGCCTCCTGGCTTCGTCCCGCTGGAACGACGATGTCGACGAGGGGAGGCTGCAGCGGGTCGTCGTCGCGACCTCCGCCGAATCGGTCGCTGAAGCTTCCGGGCTCGATCGGCAGGATCATCAGGCTGTCGGGATCCGGCTTCGTGATCTTGAGCGCGGCGCCGATGTCGATCTCCTGGTAGATGTCGGCGCCCGAGACCGCGACGACGTAGCTCCACGTCGGCTTCGCGATCCCTCCGAGAAAGGAGGACGGGACGAAGAATCGGATGGTCGATCCGAACACGTGGATCCGGGTGGGGAAGAAAATGCGCGAGTCCGTGTCGTGCTCGATCTGGAGTGCGATCTCCTTCTCCTGTCCCGTGTCGATCCGCTCTCCGCGCGCCTTCCGATCGCGGGCGGCGAAGCGGGTCAGGAGGCGCTTCAGTGCGGCTCGGGCTTCGTTCGGCCGCGGCGTCAAGCAGATCGCCTTCTCCCAGGCGTTCGCGGGATCGACTTCCGCCTTCCGTCCCGGGAGGGCCGCGACGGAGCCGGAGCCGGGCACCCGGTCGGTGTCGATGTAGATGTCCAGGTTGAACGTGTAGAAGTTGTATCGGGCGATGTCGTCGAGCGATCCGCCGCCGATGTCGATCGTCCGGCGCGCGGTCGGCCGGATCGGGCGGGCGAAGCGGGCCTCGAACTCGGTCCCGTCGGCAAGCGCCTGCGCTTCGAGCGAGAGCAGATCGAGATCGCCCGACCGCAAATCGTCTCTCCTCGGGTAAATGAGGGTTCCGTCGCCATTGTCGTCCCCGCGCGGATCTGTGAGGACGAAGATCGGCCGGGAGTCTCGCGCGTGCGTGACGGCTGAAGAGCCGGCCAGCATTCCACCGACGAGTACGGCTGACAGAAGACTTCTGGGTGCGTTGAGCATGACTCCTCGAATTAGTCGGCCCGGCGGCAGCCGCCGCCGGACCGACCGTGCGCTTTCAGAAGGCAACTTTGAAAAAGGCCTTCAGCCTCTGCTGGTCGAATTCGCGCTCGAGCAGGCTGTTCCAGCCGCCGAACCGTCCCGCAAAGCCGGGTGACCCGACCGGGACTTTGACGTTGTTCGAGATGTCATCGGTCGCGAACTGAGTCACGAAGCCGCCGCCGAAGTCGGGCTCGAAGGTCCCGAAGTTGTACTGGTACTCGAGCCCGCACTCCGAGAGCCCGGCGAGCGTGTAGCGGAACCTCGCGATCAGCTGGTTCTTTTTGTGTTTGCCCGAAGCCATCTCGTGCAGGCGATAACCTTGCATCGCGGTGTTGCCGTCGAAGAGATCAGCGTAGAAGTACTGATACGTGCCCGAGGCGTACAGGTCTTCCGTCAGCTGATAGCCCGCCCCGACGTTGAACATCCAGTATTTCAGGTCGCGATCGTCGTCGGAGAGGCTGTCGAAGGGCTTCCACTGATAGCCGGTCACGCCGTTGACCGTGATGACCGGCGGGTTTCCGTAGATGTCGGCGGTCGAATGGTCGGGGCTGTAGAAGTTCCGGTTATCGGCGCACGCGACCCCGCCTCCAGGGCAGTCTCCCGGCTGAAAGGGGAGGAAGCGGGCGTCGTTCATCCGCTTGTCGGTGTCCTTGATGTACTTGACCTTTCCGAAGAGGTCGAGACCTTTGCCCACGTCTAGGACGTACTTGGCCTTGACCAGTGCGATATGCGTTTTCTTGTCCTGGAAAGGCGCGTACGCCGAACGGAAGTTGTGCCCGACACCGGTATCGCCTTCGTGGGCCGCGAAGTCCGTGTCCTCGATACCCCGGCTCGGGTCGTCCCACGCCTGCCAGTTGGTGTCGTAGGTGAGATACGTGTATTCGCCCGAGAGGTCGAGAGCTCCTTTGGAGAAGACCGGTGCGATCGTGAAGCCCTCCCAGCCGATCGCGGTCTCCGCCATGGGCTCATCGAAGTCGGTGAACTCGTTGTCCACGTTGATGGTCGCCACCTGGACCGCGTTCCCGTCCCATCCGCCGTATCCAATCCGCGTCGGGTTGCCGGTGAAGACCCCAAAGGCTGCGTTGGCCGGCCCGGGGAATGCAAACGCCGCGTCGTGGCCCTCCGTCAGGAGGACGTCCGACTCGCGGCGCGCCGCCATCATCGAGGTGTATTCGGCGCCGATGAAGAAACCTTCGAGGTTGAACGAAAGCCCGACGCCGAACGGATCGTTGATGTCGACGTTTGCCTTCCAGGCGTTGTCGTTGTGCCGGCCGGCGATGACCGGAGAGAAGCCCGCCAGTCCGAAGGATGCCGGCGCGCCCAGATCGGGCGCCGAGTCGTGAGTCGAATAGTAGAAAGCGCCCCGAATGTCGACTTTGGAGCCGAGGTGGATGCCTGTTTTTCCTCCGACCACGGTGTTGCGAAACCGGGTCCGGAGCTCTCGGCCATCGTCGAGGTCCCGATCGGTCGCGTCGACCTCGATGTCGTTGACGAACTCGCCGATCCCCCCGAAGTCGAACTGCGGTGAGACCGCGACCTTGAACTGGGCGCCGTAAGCGGCGTCGCTCGCCGTCAAGTTGCCGGTGTTGAAGCCGGGGCCCGCCCAGAGGCGAGGCAGCGAGATGCGCGCGGCGTCCCACGTGAGGCGGCGTCCCGCCGCCGAGCCCTGGAGCAACAGGCCTGCCCCGTTGTCTCGGTCGATGTAGCGGATGCGCCCGATCACGAAGGGATCGAACTGGCCCCAGTCGTTGGCGCCGAGAGAGGCCGAGTCGAGCCAGGAGTAACCGGGGGTGAAGATGAGCGTGGCTCCGCGCAGCTTGACGTACTGGTTGGACCGGGGG
>DASUAD010000440.1:0-5093 GCA_035763965.1 Thermoanaerobaculia bacterium
GCGATCTTCGCGGAGATCGCCGCGGGAGCGGACCTCGTGGCCATGGGAGCGCACGGCCACGGGCGGGTCGTCGAGCTCGTGCTCGGCTCGACGACGGACCGGGTGCTGCGCTCGGCGACGATTCCGGTCGTGCTGGCCGGCTGAGCGTCCGTCGGTTCGCCCCGAGGCGCGCGTCCCGCGACGCGCTCTCCTCTAGATGTCCGCGTCGGAGAGCAACCCGGACGCGATCCGCAGGATCCCGTCGGCGACTCGCGGGGTACCGGCCACGACGTTCCCGCGCTCCCAGAAAGCCGAGCCCCCGTCGAAGTCGGAGATGCGGCCGCCCGCTTCCTCGATCAGGAGCGCTCCGGCCGCGACATCCCAGACCGAGAGCTTGAACTCGAAGAACCCGTCGTAGACGCCCGCCGCGACGTTGGCGAGGTCGAGCGCCGCGGACCCCGCGCGGCGGACCGCGCGCGCGTGGAGAAAGAGTTCACGGAAGATCGAGAGGTAAAGGTCGATCCGGTCCTTCGAGCGGAACGGGAATCCGGTCGCCAGAAAGGCGCCGTCGAGAGTTTCGCGCCCTGTCACGCGGAGCCGCTCGCCGTTGCGGAACGCTCCCCTGCCGCGCTCGGCGGAGTAGAGCTCCCGGCGGAGCGGGTCCCAGATCGCGCCGGCGGCGATCTCTCCCCGATCGCGCACGGCCACCGACACGCACCAGAAGGGGAAACCGGCGATGAAATTGGTGGTGCCGTCGAGAGGATCCACGATCCAGGTCCGCGACTCGGCGCCGGAGCCCCGCCGTCCCCCCTCCTCACCGAGGAAACCGTCCTGCGGAAAGCGCTCGCGGACGAGCGCGACGATCGCTTCCTCGCTCTCCCGGTCTGCGCGCGTCACGAAGTCGTTCGTCTGCTTCTCGGAGATCGATCCTCTCGGCAGGCTCCGCCAGTATCGCTCGATCACGTCGCCGCCGGCACGCGCCGCTTCGGCTGCGGTCTCGACGAGAGTCGCGCGGCTCACCGGGAGCCGGTTTCGGCTTCTGCAAGCCGCCGGAAACCCGTCGCGATCGCCTCTCCGGCGGGTCGACCGAGGATGTTGAAGCTGCGGTCGGAGCGATCCGCCTCGCGCCCGTCGGAGAACGCCTTCCACCAGTACACACCGCGCCACCACGTCTGCCGGCCGAGAGCGGCGAACACGGCCCGGACGCCGCGCGCCGCGTCCTCCGGCGCGAACGGCCGTCGGGAGTCATCGTCGTGGGGCGAGGTCCAGGCCGCCCGCGTCGGTGGATAGCCGGCTTCCGCGAAGACGACCGGTTTCCCGGTCGCCGCCGAGAGGCGCGCGAGCGGATCGGCCGCCCGGCGGACGCCCTCGACGAGGGCGGAGTCGGATGCGTTCGGATCCGCCGACAGCGGATCGTAGAAGTCGGCGCCGATCGCGTCGAGCGCGTCCCAGAAACGGATATTCGCCGCGCGCGACGCCCAGTTCGTCGTGTAGAGAAGCGGCGCTCCCGTCGCGAGACGGACCGCCTCGATGGTCTCTCGCCACTCCCTCTCGTGCGCCTCGGTTCCGGAAAGCTCCGTTCCCACGCAGAAGAGAGCGGCGCCCGACGCTTCGGCGACGATCGCGTGGTGAACGATGAACCGGCGGTACGCATCGAACCATTTCGCCCACTGGTCGGGAGTTTCCATCGCGATGGCGCCGACGAAGGCCCCTCCGCCCACCCAGATCTGGGGCTTGACCATCGCGGTCATGCCGAGCGAGCGGGCGTCGGACACGGCGCGCACGGTCCCCTCGTCCGTCTCGCCGCGGGGGTTGCGGTGGACGAAGCCGATTCCGGGCGCGCGCTCGGTCCGAGCGAATCCAAAGGGCATCACCGCGATCGAGTTCGTGGACATCCCCGAAAGACGCTTGAGCGTCTCGAGCGAGCGGGGAGAGGCATAGGAGCTCTCGATCGAGTTCGACATCGCGTACGACACGCCGCGGAGAAAACCCGCTGGCAGCGCGCGACGGCGCGGCGCGGACACTGCCGCCCGTTCCGATTCCTTGCGCCAGCGCTCGAGGGTCGCCGCGAGCTCGGCGTCGGAACCGGCGAGGGCGCGCGCGAGCGCCGTTTCGCCTCCTTTCCGGAAACCGACCTCGAGCCAGGCGGCCGCTGCGCCGACCAGGCCGATCGGCGAGACGTCGTCCCGCTTCTCGGCGGCGAGAACGTCCTCGACCGACGGCGCGACGTGCGCGCGCGCGAGGAAAGCCGCGAACGTCGCCACGTCTCTTTCCCACCAGCGCCCGTGGGTGCGCGCGCCGGCAGCGAGGAGGAGTGTCGGCCTCACGCGCAACCGGGGTTGCCCGACGCCGATCGCCGCGGCCGCGAGAACGGGCGAGATCCGGTCGGGCTCGGGCGCGGACGCGTCGATCTCGACGCGCGCGAGGCCCTCCTCCCAGCCGAGATCCGCGGGGCACGACGAGCCCGTGAACAACCCCTTGAGCGCCGGGTCCGGATAGATCACGACGGTGACGGCGGGACGTCCGGTCCTCGCCGGGAGAAAACGAGCGAGGAGGGGCGACCAGGTCTCGAATGCGCGCCGGTCGCTTTCCCGGAATTGCCACACGGTGTCGCCCCGTCGCTCGGTCACGAGCGACGCAAAAAAGCGTTCGCGGTCCGCGATTCGATCCTTCTCGGTGCGGCGGTCGATCGCGAGCGCACCACCGCTCCTGCGACGGAAACGACCTTCCTTGGTCAGCTCCCCCGAAAGGGCGCGGAAGCCGCCCGACGCGCGATCCCCTTCCCGGAAGCTCCATCGGGAAGTGCGGACGGCGGCGTCCGGAGTATTGCCGAGGACGAGAGTCTCGGACGTTCGATCGGGATCGCTCAGGACGACCGCGTCCCCGGGGGACCGATACGCCCGGCCGTCGAAGACGAAACCATTCGAGTCGAGCGTCACCGGGAACGCGGCCAGGCGCCCTCGGAACGCATCCGAAACCGGAGGCGCCGCGAGCCGGATCGTTTCCCAGCCCGCAAGATCGCGTTCGTCCTCGCGGGCGACTCGGATCTCGATCCCCGCGCGCCGAGCGAAAGCGATCCATCGGTCGAACCGGTCGGACGGCCACCCGCGGGGGAGAATGATCGCGACGCGGCGCGCCGGTGCGCCGGGGTCTTCCTCCGCCGGGGAGATCGGGACGAGACCGAGGAGCGCCAGCAGACAGAGAGAGACGAGCAACCGAGCCGACCTCAGCGGCCGCTCCAAACGACGCGGCCGCCGACGATCGTGGCGGCGGGAGCCCCGACCAGCTCCCATCCGGCGAACGGCGTGGAGCGGCCGAGGGAGAGGAACCGGGCGGGGTCGACGGTCCAGCGCTTCATCGGATCGAAAAGGGTCACGTCGGCGGGCGAGCCCGGCGCGAGCGTGCCCCCGGGAAGGCCGAACGTCCGGGCGGGTCCGCTCGACAAGAGCTCGACGAACCTGCGCAGCGAAAGTCGTCCCGGCCGGACGAGCCGGTCGTGAACGACCGCCGCCGCGGTCTCGAGACCCACGACGCCGAAAGGCGCCGCGTCGAACTCGACGGCCTTCTCGTCCGCGTGATGGGGCGCGTGGTCGCTCGCGATGGCGTCGACCGTGCCGTCCTCGAGCGCCTCGACGAGAGCCGCGACGTCCCCGGATTCGCGCAGGGGCGGATTCATCTTGAACCGCGTCGAATAGCCGGAGCGGGCGACCTCCTCGTCCGTCAGGGTCAGGTGGTGCGGGGTCGCCTCGCAGGTGACGGGAAGCCCGCGCGACTTCGCCTCCCGAACCGAGGCGACGCCGAGGGCGGTCGAGAGGTGCGCGAGGTGCAGCCGCCCGCCGGCGAGCCGCGCCACGAGGAGGTCCCGCGCCACCGCGGACGCCTCGGCGACGTCCGGCTGGCCGGCGAGGCCGAGACGCGTGGAGACGCCGCCCTCGTGCATCGGACCGCGGCGCGAGAGAGACGTGTCTTCCGCGTGCTGCACGACCGGAAGGCCGTAGAGCGAGGCGTGCTGCAACGCCCGGCGCAGGAGATCGCCGTCCGCGACCCAGTCGCCGTCGTCCGACACCGCGACCGCGCCGGCCCGCTGCATCTCACCGAACTCGGCGATCTCGGCGCCCTTGCGGCCCCGGGTAATCGCGCCGATCGGATAGACCCGCGCGGCGCCCGCTTCCGCGCCGCGGGCCGATACGAACGCGGTGACGCTGCGATCGTCGTTCGTCGGCTCGGTATTGGGCATCGCGCAGACCGCGGTGAACCCTCCGGCCGCCGCCGCGGCGGCGCCCGAGGCGATCGTCTCCGCGTATTCGCGTCCCGGCTCGCGGAGGTGCACGTGCAGGTCGATGAACCCGGGGAAGACGAGGAGCCCCGAAGCATCGAGGACCTCGGCGTCGCCGCTGTCCAGCCGCTCACCGACGCCGGCGACCGCGCCGTCCCGCAGCAGAACGTCGCGCGCGCCGTCGAGCCCCGCCGCCGGGTCCACGACCCGCCCGCCGCGGATCAGGAGACCTCTCACGTGCCCTCCCGCTCCCCCTCCCACGGGCGCCCCGTGAGAAGGAGGTAGAGGACGGACATTCGCACTGCGACGCCGTTCGCGACCTGGTCCAGGATCACCGACCGCGGCGAATCGGCGACCTCGGAGGCGATCTCGACTCCGCGGTTCATCGGTCCCGGGTGCATGACGATCGCGTCCGGCCGCGCGCGGTCCATCCGCTCGGCCGTCAGGCCGTATCGCGCGAAGTACTCGCGGCTGGACGGAAACAGGGACCGGCTCTGCCGCTCGAGCTGCATTCGCAGCATCATGACCACGTGGGCGCCCTCGATGGCCCGGTCGAAATCCGTCGTGGCGGCGGCGCCGAGCTCTTCCACCCGCGGCGGAAGCAGCGTGGGCGGCCCGCAGACGACGACCTCAGCGCCCATTTTCTTCAGCAGGAGGACGTTCGAGCGCGCGACACGCGAGTGTGTGATGTCGCCCGCGATCACGACCCGCAGGCCCTGGAGTCTTCCAAAGCGCTGCCGGATCGTGAGCGCGTCCAGGAGCGCCTGAGTCGGGTGCTCGTGGGCGCCGTCCCCCGCGTTGATGACACCCGCCCGGACGTGACGGGCGAGAAGGTGCG
>DASUAD010000441.1:0-2160 GCA_035763965.1 Thermoanaerobaculia bacterium
GTCTCCGCCCCCGCGGCCGTCGACGTCGAACCCCTCGATCGACACGCCGTCCGCCCGGATGCGCACGACGCTTCCCGTTCCGGATCCGAGGAGGAGCGGGCGGCCCCGCCCCACGAGCCGGATCGGACGGTCGAGCACGAGATCGCCGCGATAGGTCCCGGTGGCGACCTCGACCATCGAGCCGGGAGGCGCCGCGTCGACGCGCGCCGGAAGAGGAGACGCCTGCGCGGCGGGCGGTCGGCCTTCGACGGCGGCCTCCGCCGAGGCCGCTGCGACGGCGAAGAGAACGCCGGCGAGAAGACCCGCGATCCTCATCCCGCCGCCATCCGGGTCTCTCCGGCAAGCTCGGCGCGTCCCTCGCGCCATGCGAAGAACATCGCAGCCGCGAGCGCGATTGCGACACCGAGGAGCGCGTAGGACCCGGCGGCGGGGTAGGAGTACACCTCGAAGTTGGCGAGCTTCCGGTGCCCGAAGAGCGGCGGCATGAAGGGTGCGACCTTCACCGCCGCCTTCGGGTCGAGATCATGCCCGTACCGGTAGAGCTTGTAGGCGAACGACCAGAGCGAGAACGCCCCGAAGTAGAAGAAGACGACGAGCATGTCGACGAGCGTCGCCATGCGACCGAGGATCGCCGCCCGGAGGAACAGGAGCGCGAGCGCGCCGAGAACGAACGGCATCCACTGGAACTCGGTGAAGTCGGCGGTCGAGAGGTCCTTCATTCCGATGTAGTGATTGAGGACGTTGATCTCCTTGATGTCCTGACCGCCGTTTCCCCCCTCGAGCTTCCAGCTGTAGATCCCGAGGCGCAGTCCGTCGGGATACTGCGGCGCGAACATCGTCAGCTTCCAGAGCGGCAGGA
This sequence comes from Thermoanaerobaculia bacterium, assembly GCA_035763965.1. Classification (GTDB taxonomy): domain Bacteria; phylum Acidobacteriota; class Thermoanaerobaculia; order UBA5066; family Gp7-AA6; genus Gp7-AA6. The sequence goes on from DASUAD010000441.1 coordinate 860, forward strand.
AATACGTCGGGAGCACCAGGAGCGCCGCCAGCACGAGAAGTCCGCGCGGCCCGAGCTCGAGCGGAAGACCGAGATACCGATTCGCGCGCTCGAACGGGTTCTTCATTTGACGATCAGGTACCCCTGCATTTCCTGGTGCAGGGCGGAACAGAAGTTCGTGCAGTAGTACGGGAAAACGCCCGGCTTGTCCGCCCGGAACGTCACGGTCTTCGTCTCCCCCGGATCCACGACGATGTTGATGTTGTAGTCGAGAAGACCGAAGCCGTGGAGCTCGTCGGTCGTCTGCTCGATGTTGGTCAGCGCGACCTTCACGAGGTCTCCGCGGTTCACCTCGATGGCCGTGGGACTGATGGTCGAGCGCACGAGGACCACTTTCGCGGTGACGTTCGTGCCTTCACGCGCCACACCGGCGTCCTTGACGTCCCAGATCGCGAGCGGGTTCTTGTTCTCCTCCTTCGGGTACACCTCGATCGGCTTGACCTTGTCGGCCTTGATGATCTGGGCGTAGTGGGGCTCCGGCTCGGTGAACGCGTCGGCGAGGATCTTCATCTTCTCCTCGGTGATGTCCACGAGCTGTGAGGATTCCGGCTGCGACGGCCCGACCGAGAGGTGCCGGCCGTGCGAGAGTTTGTTCAGGCCGACGAGGTACTTTCCGTCCGGGGAAACCGTGTCGCCCTCGGCTGCCGCGAGGTGACCGATCGAATACGACATCGGGACCTTGTCCACGACTTCCCACGTGCCGAGCTTCCACTTCGCGATCGCGGAATCGACGAAGAGCGACGTGTACGCGAATCCGTCCGGTCCGAACTGGGTGTGGAGCGGGCCGAGCCCGACCGGCACCTCCGCGTCCTTGATCGATTCGTACTTGAGGACCGGAACGCCGTCCTCGTCCCCCGTGAAGTCCTTGTTGCGGATCGCCGTCTGGACCTTCTCGAAGTTGAACGCGGTCGTGACCCCCTGGAGCTTGCCGGAGCCGATCACGTACTTGCCGTCCGGAGCGACGTCCACTCCGTGCGGCGACTTGCCGCACGGCAGGAGATAGACGATGCCGGGCACTTTCCTCGGGTCGAGGACCCTGACGCCGCCGATGAGGTCGCCCTTCCCCTCGGCAACCGCCTTCTCGGCCTCTCTCCAGTTCACGGCCGCGATGTAGTCGCGGTCCTTCTGTGCGGAGGTGACCTCGAGCTTGCCGGTGGCCCGCTCGGTGTTGTACGAAGTGAAGAACACCCAGCCGTTCGACACGAGCTTGCCGGCGTCGCCGAGGTCGTAGTCGAAGGGCGGCATCAGGATCTGCCAGCCCA
>DASUAD010000442.1:0-2901 GCA_035763965.1 Thermoanaerobaculia bacterium
GGGGCCATCGGTTCGCTCGATACGTTTCCTCTCGGCGTACGGATCGGAAACGCGGTGCTCGCGTACATTCACTACCTGCGGGTTCTCTTCTGGCCGATGGACCTAGCGGTCTTCTATCCGCATCCCGGCGCTTCCATTACGCCGGGAAGGGTCATCGCGGGCGCACTCCTACTGGGCGCAATAACGGCGACCGCCGTCGCACTCAGGAAAAAGTTTCCGTTCTTTTTCGTGGGCTGGTGCTGGTTCGTCGTGACCCTGCTGCCGGTCATCGGCCTGGTTCAGGTCGGCAAGCAAGCGACCGCGGACCGCTACACTTACATTCCCTACGTCGGCCTCTTCGTCGGACTCGCCTGGGGCGGCGCCTCGGTCGGCGCACGATGGAGCTGGGGACGTACTGCCGTCCGCGGTGTCGCGGTCGGGGCGGCGCTCGCGCTCACGATCGCAGCGGCGGTCCAGGCGCGATACTGGAAAGACAGCGAGACCCTGTTGTTGCATGCGATCCGGGTGACGAAGGACAACTCGCTCGCACAAAACAACCTGGGCAATTACTACAACGTCAATGCCCGCCCGGCCGACGCTTTACCGCACCTTCAGGAGGCGCTCCGGATGCGCCCGGAGGATCCTGCGGTCATCGTCAACATCGGTCACTCGCTCTTCCTCCTGAATCGCTTTGACGAGGCCGCCGCGAACTTCTCGCGAGCTCTTCAGCTTCAGCCGTCCAATGACGTCGCTCTACACAACCTCGCTCGAGTTCGGTATCTGCAGGGAGACGTGGGCCAGGCGATCCGTCTCTATCGGGCGGCCGTGGCCGTGCAGCCCGACTGGATCGACGCGCGCAAGAAACTCGCGCTCGCCCTGCTGGTGGACGGCGAGAATGCGGCTGCGCTTCGGGAGCTCGAGCGCGTCGTCTCGCGTTTTCCGGAGGATGAGCAGGCGCGGTCGTTTCGCGACGAGGTGCGGGAATTCATCCGCGATCCTCAGGACCCAGCCTCCGACCGCTTCCGCAGGGTCCTGGCGGCCGAGCATCGGAATCTCGGCATTGCACTCATGGAAAGGAAGCACAGTCTGGAAGCGGCTCAGCAGCTCGAGCGCGCCTTCACGTTGTTTCCGGAGGATTTTTCCACCAGACTCAATCGTGGAGTTCTCTTCACCGAGGCCGCACGTCTCGACGAGGCAGCCACCGAATTCGGTGAGGCGGTCAGGCTCAACCCGAGCTCGGCTCTTGCCCATACCGATCTCGGGTACGTACTCTTCCTGCAGGGCCGGCGGCAGGATGCGATCGATCAGCACCAGGAGGCGCTCCGCCTCCAACCAGATCTTTCCCTGGCCCGTCACAACCTCGAGCTGGCAGAGCAGGACGGAACTCAGTTGCGCGGTGTGGGAGGTCAGACCCGTCCCACGAATCGGGACGGGCCGCTTCACCGCTGACGCGCGCCTCGTTTTACTCCTTCGCCATCCGGCCTGAGTCGTCCTTCGGGATCACGGAGACGAGCCTCCAGGGGCGAGCGTCGTGATCGGGATCTCCGCTTCGCCGGTCGCCCCAATCGAAGGTGTGCCGTACCTCAGCCGGTCGCTTTATTCGCCAGTGTCGACGCCGGAGAGATGAGGCCGGAGCGCTTCGCTCTGGGCGGCGGCGAGCTTCTTCAGCCCTTTCCGGGCGAGGGTCAGCAGCTCGACGAGCTGTTCCTCTGAGAAGGGGCGACGTTCGGCGGGGCCCTGCACTTCGACGAACGCGCCCGACTCGGTTCCGACGATGTTGAAGTCCACGTCCGCCTCGGAGTCCTCGGCGTAGGCGAGATCCAGAACCGACTGTCCGGCGCAGATTCCGACGGAGACCGCCGCCACCGTTTCCCGGAGCGGCCATCGCGGGATCGTCTGCTCGCGCACGAGTCTTGCGAGAGCCATGCCGAGCGCCACGCACGCCCCGGTGATCGCGGCGCACCGGGTGCCGCCGTCCGCCTGCAGGACGTCGCAGTCGAGGGTGATCGCCCGCTCGGGGAGGCCGCGCAGCTCGACGACGCTGCGAAGTGATCTCCCGATCAGGCGCTGGATCTCGTGCGTGCGACCGCCCTGGCGTCCCGCGGCCGCCTCGCGCGCGGAGCGGGTGTGCGTCGCGCGCGGGAGCATCCCGTATTCGGCGGTGACCCAGCCGCTCCCGCTCCCTTTGAGGAACTGCGGAACGCGCTCCTCGACCGATGCGACACACAGGACGCGCGTGTCGCCGAGCGCGATCAGGGCGGAGCCCTCGGCATGGCGGATGATCCCGGTCTCGATCGAGATCGGGCGCATCTCCGCGGGTTTCCTCCCGTCGGCTCGGGCGACCGTGCGCGTCACGGCGCGATCTCGCTGCGGATGTAGGCGAGAGGCCGGGTCAGATCTACGTGTCCGCCGAGCGACTCCGCGGGCTCGCCGTTGACGAGAATCCTCACGCGATCGGTGTTCGCCACGTTCTGAAGCACGGTGTCCACCACGGAGGCGACGATCGAAAGCTCCTCGGCGGACCCGAACGACAGGCCGGAGTCTACGGCGAGGTCGAGGACGACGAGCCCGCCCGGCATCAGAAATCCGTTGCGAAGCTGGACTCGCGGCGGCAGGACCCCGATGAGCCCGGGGGTCTTCGGGCCGCGCCCGAGCTCCTCGAAGAGCGTCCGCAGGTACGCTCCGGGGCCCGACGGCCTGGGGATATCGCGCTCCTCGGGGTGCAGTCCTCCGGCGGAGGCGTCCGGGAAAAAGAGCGTCACGCGCACGGATTCGACCGGTCCGGGAGTTCCGCCGGGCAGCGGCGTCCCCGCTCCGGCGACCGCGGGGCTCACTCGCAGGAACGGCAGGCGGCGGCGCGCTTCGGGCGCCGGCGCCGGACGGCGGATGACGAGAAACAGACCGGCGGCGGCCCCGGCGAGC
>DASUAD010000443.1:0-3058 GCA_035763965.1 Thermoanaerobaculia bacterium
TTGACGTATCCTTTCGACGACTTGGCTCTCTCCACCGGCGACCAGATCGGGCCTTACGAGATCGTCTCGCCCCTCGGCAAAGGCGGTATGGGCGAGGTCTACCGCGCCCGCGATGTCCGCCTCGGACGCGAAGTGGCTCTCAAGGTCCTGCCGGACACGGCTGCCAACGACACGGAGAGCCTGGCGCGGTTCGAGCGCGAGGCACGCGCGGTTGCGGCGCTCAATCACCCGAACATCCTCTCGATCCACGACACCGGCGAGCACCGCGGCGTTCCGTACGCGGTCACCGAGCTGCTCGAGGGGGAGAACCTCTCCGACCGTCTGCGCGCCGGGCCTCTCGCGCCGAAGCGCGCCACGGAGATTGCCTGCCAGATTGCCGACGGGCTCGCCGCAGCGCACGCGCGCGGCGTCATCCACCGCGACATCAAACCGGAGAACATCTTCCTCACGCACGACGGGCGTGCGAAGATTCTCGACTTCGGGATTGCCCGCATCGGCCCGAAACCGGGCGACATCACTTCGCGGATCGCAGCCGCCCGTGGGTCGAGCGCCCAGTTCGTGATGGGCACCGCCGGCTACATGTCGCCGGAGCAGGTGCGCGGCCGTCCGATCGACTTCCGGACCGACGTCTTCTCGCTCGGTGCGTGTTTCTTCGAGATGCTGACGGGGCGCCGCGCATTCGATCGGCCGAGCATCGTCGAGACGATGACCGGGGTTTTGAAAGACGATCCCGCGAAATACCCGGAGGCCGACAAGATCCCGGAGGCGATCCGTCCCTTCGTCTTTCGATGCCTGGAGAAGGATCCTGCGGATCGGTATCAGTCCGCTCGCGACCTGTTACTCGACCTGCGCGCTTACCAGGCCGAAGGGCTGCGCGAGGCGGCCGAGCGGGTCGGTCAGTTCCGCGCCGAGCCGCCGTGGAAGCACCGTAAGACGCGCGTCTACCTTCGTGCGGCGGGCGGAGTCCTCCTCTTCATTCTGGGGTTCTTCTCCGGCTCCTGCTGGGAGAAGGGGCGCGTGCCGTTGACCGGTCGCTCCGCGCCCGTGGCGACCGCGCCTTCGCGGTAAGGCCGTGGCGCTCGCGGTCGGGGATCGCCTCGGCCCTTACGAGATCCTGGGACCGCTCGGGCAGGGCGGCATGGGCGAGGTCTACCGGGCGCGCGACACGCGGCTTCGCCGCGAGGTGGCGGTCAAGGTCCTGCGCGAGGCCATCGCGAACGACCCCGACAGCCTCTCGCGTTTCCGCCGGGAGACCCATGCCGTCGCGGCGCTGAATCACCCCAACATTCTCGCGATCCACGACGCGGGAGAGCAGGCGGGCGTCCCATACGCGGTCACGGAGCTTCTCGACGGCGAGAGCCTCGCGGACCGTCTCGCCGCGGGGCCTCTTCCCGCGCGTCGTGCCGTGGAGATCGCGTCTCAGATCGCCGACGGACTCTCCGCCGCGCACGAAAAGGGGATCTTCCACCGTGACGTCAAACCCGCGAACGTCTTCCTCACGAGAGACGGTCGGATCAAGATTCTGGACTTCGGGATCGCGCGGATCGGAGCGGCTGCTCCGTTCGCGGACGACGGGGGAACGGTCACGCAGGAGGCGAGCTCCCGGCAGCTGATCGGCACCGTTCCGTACATGTCGCCCGAACAGCTCCGCGGGCAGCCCGCCGACGGCCGCTCGGACATCTTCGCGCTGGGCGCGGTCCTCTACGAGATGTTGACGGGCCGGAGCGCATTCGGCCGCGCGGTTCCCGCGGAGACGATCAGCGCGGTCCTGAAGGAGGATCCGATGGCGGGCAGCGAAGCCGCCGCGCTGCCGCCCGTCCTCGGCCGGCTCCTCTCCCGCTGCCTCGAGAAGGAGCCGTCGGACCGTTACCAGTCCGCCCGGGACCTGTTTCTCGATCTGCGCGCATTCGCCGGGGAGCACTCGAGGACCGAACAGGTGCCCCGGCAAGAGCGTCGAACGGGACCCGCCCGGTTCGTCGCCGTGGCGGCCGCAGGCGTCGTCCTTTTCCTCGCCGGGCTGTTCGCCGGCAGCCGGCTGGCCGGACGCGGCCGTGCGCCGAACGCCACGCCGGTCATGGACCTCGTCCTTCCCCTCGATCCGCCGCTCACCGGAAGCGTGTCGGAGCGGCCCGCGTTTGCTCTCTCCCCTGACGGCGAACTCCTCGTCTACTGCGCGGAGCGGGACGGCCGGCGGCATCTCTTCGCGCGTCCGATGGCCCGGTCCGAAGCCGTCCCTCTGCCCGGCACGGAATACGCCGACGGACCTTTCTTCTCGCCCGACGGGCGATGGGTCGGGTTCTTCGCCGGCGACCGGATGAAGAAGGTCGCTCTCGCCGGAGGGGATCCGGCGCTCCTCCTCTTCGTGCCGCCCGTGACGCGAGGCGCGGTCTGGACGCCGCAGGACACGATCTTCTATTCACCGTCCAGCACAACCGGGCTCGTGCGCGTGGCGGCAAACGGCGGCTCCTCCGAGAGCTTTCTCGCGCCGAAGTACGAAAGCGGCCAGTTTGCCTACCGCTGGCCGGAGACCGTCGCCGGAGGGCGGTCGCTCCTCTTCACCATCTACACCGGCGGAAACGACTTCGATGACGCTCTCGTCGCGCTTCTCCGCATGGACGATGGGGAACCGCGGATCGTCCTCCGGGGCGGGACCAGTCCCCGCTATTCGCCGGCGGGATACATCGTCTTCGCCCGGGGCGGCGCGGTCATGGCCGTCCCGTTCGACGGAACGAAGGTCACCGGGACGCCGGTCACGATCGTGAGAGGCGTCCGCGTGGAGAGCACGGGGGTCGCCCAATTCGCTCTCTCTGGAAACACGCTCCTGTACATGCCGGGCGCGGTCTCACCGGAGCACTGGGAGCCGGTCTGGGTGGATCGCGGCGGCCGGATCCAGCCGCTGTTCGAAAAGCCGGTGGATCTGTACGGCGCCCGGTTCTCCCCGGACGGAAAACGGATCGCGTTCTCCCGCGGGGACGCCATCCAGGACATCTGGATCGCGGACGTGGACCGGGGGTCATTGACTCGGGTCACACTCGTGCCGAGCGAAGAGTTCGATCCG
>DASUAD010000444.1:0-2601 GCA_035763965.1 Thermoanaerobaculia bacterium
CGGCGAGCGTCGCCACCTGCAGGAAAGGGAACAGCAGCGCCATGGCGTGGTCGTCCCATCTGCCGAGGAGAAACCCGATCCCGGCATAGAGGAAGGGAAGACCGAGCGGGTATTCCGGGTGCGAGAACCCGAGCGAGGTCCACTGAAAGAGCCGCTTCGGCACGTGCCCCTCGAAGAAGAAGGTCTTCCCCTTCAGTCCCCAGATCGCTACGTAGTCGTTCGCCCACATGGGCTCGGTCAGGGCGCGGAGCGCGTAGAGAGCGACGCCGGCCAGGAGGACGACGCCGAGAATCCCGGTTGCGAGATCGCCGCGCCGGCGAGGCACCGGCGGCACGCGTTCCCGGGGCCGGAGCAGTCGCGCGGGGAGAGCGGTGAGCGCCGAGAGGAGAAGAAACGGCAGCCACCCCGGTTTGAGCCGCAGGCCGAACGCAAATGGAACCGAGAGAGCGACGAGCGAGACGCCGGCCGCGAAACCCCACGCGAGCCGTTCGGCCCGTGCTCCGGCGGGCACGAGCACGGCCGCCACGCCCCATCCGACGGCTCCCGCGGCGACGAGGATGCCGAAGACCTCTGCGACCGAGACGGCGAGCGTCACGGTGCAGCTGCGAGCACGCCACCGGGCAGAGGCGCGACGATCCGCCAGCCCGCGGGGGGCGGGACTCCGTAGGCCGCGGCGAGCCAGCGAGGCGGCACCGCCGGCGGGGCGAGGAGGACCGGAACGGGGGCGAGATCGTACGAAGCGAGGTAGAGCGCTTCCGTCGTCGGACGCGGAACATAGATCGCGACCCCCGGCACGTTGCGCGGGAGTCGCCTGCGCGCCGCCTCGAGAAAAACGAAGTAGCCCCGGTCGAACGCCGTGCCCGACCCGCCCAGTCGGCGGGAGGCCGGCTCGACGGACGCGGTACCGGTGAGGAACGACGCGCGGCGGGGAAGCTCCCCCGGCGAGCCCGCGAGGACGAAAACGACGGCGAGCGCGATGGCCGCGGAAAGGACCGCGAGCCGGCGCCCGCTCACACGGGCAACGGGAATGCCGCGCAGAGCTCGGCGATCGTCTCCCGGACCTCCCCCTGCACGCTAGCGTCTCCGCGGGATTCGAGGACCCGCGCGATCGCATCGCCGATCGCTTCCATCTCCGCGGTTCCCATCCCGCGCGTGGTCACGGCCGGCGTTCCGATCCGGATCCCGGAAGCCACGAGCGGCGGGCGGGCGTCGAACGGGATCGTGTTCTTGTTCACGGTGAGCCCGACGGCCTCGAGCATCTTCTCCGCGTCTTTTCCAGAGAGTCCGGCCGCTCCCACGTCCACGAGCATCAGGTGGTTGTCCGTGCCGCCGGACACGAGCCGGAGACCGCGGTCGACGAGTCGGGCGGCCAGCGTTTTCGCGTTCTCGACGATCCGCCGCTGATAGTCGGCGAACTCCGGAGTCCCCGCCTCCGCGAAGGCGACGGCCTTCGCCGCGATCACGTGCTCGAGCGGCCCGCCCTGGACGCCGGGAAACACCTTTCGGTCGAGGTCCTTCGCGCGATCGGCCGGGCAGAGGATGAATCCGCCGCGCGGTCCGCGGAGCGTCTTGTGGGTCGTCGACGAGACGTACCCCCCGTAAGGCACCGGCGAGACGTGAAGTCCCGCGATGACCAGACCGGCGACGTGCGCGATGTCTGCCAGGAAGACCGCGCCCGTCTCCTCCGCCACCTCGGCGAAGCGGCGGAAGTCGATCTCCCGCGGATAGGCGGACGCGCCCGCGACGATGATCCCCGGCCGGTGCTCGCGCGCGAGCTTCGCGAGCTCGTCGTAGTCGATCCGTTCGTCTTCACGCCGGACGCCGTAGGCGACCACCTTGTACTCGAACCCCGAGTAGGAGAGCGGGTGGCCGTGCGTCAGGTGCCCTCCGTGGGAGAGATTCATGCCGAGAATCGTGTCGCCGGGCTTCAGCACGGTCATGTAGACGGCCATGTTCGCCTGCGATCCGGAGTGCGGCTGGACGTTCGCGTGCTCCGCGCCGAAGAGCTTTTTGGCGCGCTCGATCGCGAGCGTCTCGATCCGGTCGACGAACTCGCAGCCACCGTAGTAGCGGCGTCCCGGATACCCTTCTGCGTACTTGTTGGTGAGAACCGAGCCCTGCGCTTCCCGGACTGCCCGGGAGACGAAGTTCTCCGAAGCGATCAGCTCGAGCCCGTTGTTCTGCCGCCGCTCCTCTTCGTGAATCCAGCGGGCGACCTCCGGGTCCACGACTTCGAGGTCCCGATCGAGAAACGCCGCCGCGGAAGGAGTGAGAGTCCTTGGGTTCATCGACTGTCCTGCCTTTCCGAAGATCTCATTCCGTAACGAGCTCGCGATACTCCGCGATGCAGTAGCTGTCCGTCATTCCGGCGATGTGGTCGGCGATCGCGCGGTAGAACTCGGGCCGGGGCGCGTAGTTGCTCGCCGTCTCCGCCTTGACGTCCGGGAGAGGAACCTCCCGGAGGACTCGGACTCCGAGCTCCTGCCGCAGCCCCTCGAGCACCGAATCGGGAAGGAGGCGCGGGTTCTCGGAGTACGCGCGGAAGACGCCCCCGACCACGCGGCGGGCGCGGCCGTCGTGCCGCGAAACCGGGAACGAGTG
>DASUAD010000445.1:0-10896 GCA_035763965.1 Thermoanaerobaculia bacterium
CTAGAACAAAGTCGCGACGTGGGAGCGCCGACTTGACCCGGGAGCGTTCAAGGCTTCACGTCGACCACGACGGTTCGCCACATCCTTCGCGGCCGCTTCGCGGCCGAAATTCTAAGAGCTGGGAGAGGTGGCCTCGCTCGATTTCTCGTCACGGCTTGACGTCCACCACCACTGTCCGCCACATTTTCACCGGGATCCCGTCCTTCGTCGCCGATCGGAATCGCGAGCCGCGCACGGCGTCGAGGACCGCCGCGTCGATTCCGGTACGCCCTCCGATTCCTTTCTGAATCCGCGCGTCCGCGACTCCACCATTCTCGGTCACGAGCACGAGGACGATGACCCGACCCTCGACTCGCTGCTGTCGAGCGATCGGCGGATAGTTGACGCGCGGCGGCGCGATGAGCGCCGGCTCGACGACCCCCGGTCCCGGGCCGACGAGATCGCCTCGCGACACCTGCTGCACGGGTGGCGCGACCTCGGGTGCAGCGGGAGGCGGGACGTTCTCGCGCGTTTCCTCCGGCTCGCGCTCCGGTGGCGGCGCGGCGGCCGCGACCGCGACCACCGTCGGCTCGGGAGGAGCGATTGTCGGCGGGGGTGGCGGGGACGTCGGCTCGGCTCGCACGACGGGCGCTTCGGCCGACAGAGCCACCTCTTTCCGCCGGGGAGGCTTTGCGGGGACGGCCATCGCCTGCGCGCCTTCTGCCTGCTGCCTCTGCATCTGCAGTCGCTTCTCCGCCAGCTGACGCTGCACTTCCTGTTCGATCGTTTTCGGATCGAGCGCGGCGACGGCGGGAGCGACGCCCGGAGTGGCCTCCGGAATCGGAATCGGTTCGGCGGCGATCGGCACGGCGGTCGCGACCGGAATCGGCGTGGGCTCGGTCGCCGGCGTCAGGCCGGTGCCCTTGCGACCGAGAACGAACGCAATCGCCGCGCCGATGACCACGACGGCCGCGATGCCCGCATAAAGCGGCAGCCGTCGCTTCTTCTCGGCGTCGACTCGCGACGCGGAAAAAGAGCCGAACACCTCCGGCGACGCCGCGGGCTCCCCCGGGGCGGGAGGAATTGCTGCGGGCAGCGGCGTTGCGGGAGGCGTGGGCGCCTCCGCGGCGAACGGTGCCGCTGCCGCGGGGGGCGGGGCGGCTTCCGGAAGGACCACCGCCGCCGCGGCGTCCCGCGCCGCCTCGGGCGCGCTCGGCGCGGACGCTTCGCGGAGACGGTTCAGGTAGATCGCGACGTCGGCGCTCCCGGGGGCGGGCGTGTACGAGTAGAGGATCGACTCGAGATCCCGGAGCATCTCGGATCCCGTCCCGTAACGATTCTCGGGCTCGCGCGCGAGCGCCTTCAACACGATCTGGTCGAGCGCGACGGGTACGTCCGGGTTGATTCGTGACGGCGCCGGCACGTCCGCCTTCCGCACGAGCTCGAGCACCGCCATGTCCGACTCGCCTCGGAACAGCCGTTCCCCCGTCAGCATCTCGTGGAGCACGCAGCCGAGCGAAAAGAGGTCACTCCGGTGGTCGATCGGCTTGCCCCACGCCTGCTCGGGCGACATGTACTGGAGCTTGCCCTTGAGCGCGCCGCTCTCCGTCCGTGAAACCTTGCGATCGGCCTTTGCGATCCCGAAGTCGCACAGCTTGATCTCTCCTTCGTGCGAGATGAGGATGTTCTGCGGCGACACGTCCCGGTGCACGATCCGAAGCTCTTCGCCGCGAGCGTCGCGGCGGCGGTGCGCGTAGTCCAGGGCGGATGCCACTTTGCTCGCGACGTACACCGCCAGGGGTATCGGCAGAGGACGCCCGACCTCGCGGCCCGATCGCAGGATCGTTCGAAGATCCGTTCCCTCGACGTATTCCATCGCGATGAAGTAGCCGCCGGCCTCGATCTTCCCGAGGTCGTAGATGTGAACGATGTTGGGGTGATTGAGCTGCGCCGCGACTTTCGCCTCGTCGGCGAACATGGTGATGAACTCGTCGTTGTCGGCGATGTGCGGAAGGATCTTCTTGATCGCGACGATCTTCTGAAATCCCTCGACGCCGCTGCGGCGGGCGCGGAAGAGCTCCGCCATTCCGCCGCTCGCGATGCGCTCGAGAAGCTCGTACTGCCCGAACCGGTCGGGGCCGGACGGCGCGACCGCCTCGCGCGGCTCGGCCCGGCGCGACGGGGTCGGGGTGAGAGTCGACTCGGCGCGCGGCGTGGCTGCGGAGAGCGGCGGCGTCGCTGCGGAGACCGGCGGCGTCGCTGCGGAGGCTGGCGGCGTGGCCGCGGAGTCCGGTGACGGCGCGGGCGGCGGCGGCGCCTTCTTCGGGATCCTGATGCGAAGGGTCTCCGCCAGCATCCGGTCGATCTCGTCTCCTCCTGCCGGACGTGTCGCGGAGGGCCGCGGTGAAGGTCCGGCGGTCCTCGCCGCAGTCGGTGCGGACGAGACGGCATCGGGCACGGCCGGACCCGGACGCATCGTGAGGCGCACGCCGGAAAGCGTGTCGCGCAGCCGCCGTTCGACCTCGTCTTCGGTGCTCCTTTTCCGTGGGGTCGGCACCGCCGGACCCGCGGCCGCGGAGGCCGGCGACGCATCGGCCGCCGCTCGCACCGCGCCTTCCGGAACGGCTCCGGTCTCTTTTCCGAGCTCTTCGAGAAGGTCCGAAAAGATGTCATTCGCCGTCAGAGCGCGCGAGTCGACCGGGATCTTCATCGTCCTGGCTCCGCGGTCGGTCGAATCGAGCGCCGAACTCACGGCGGCGCGGATCGCATCGTCGGTGAACGGTTTTGGGACGATCTCGAACGCGCCGATCTGCTGCGCGTCCGCTTTCGTGTTGGAGCCCGCGTAGTCCGGCATCATCAGGATGATCGGAGGCGCGGCGGCGCCTTTTTTGCGGATGTCGCGGATGACGTCGGAGGCAGACGCCCGCGGGAGTTTCCCGGAGAGGAGCACGAGATCGAAGGAACCGGACGCGATGGCGGCGAGACCTTCCTCTCCGTCGTGGGTTTCGGTGACCTGGTAGGCGGGAGGGGTGAGCAGTGAGAGGATGCGGGTGCGGTCCCGCTGTTCGTATTCGATCAGGAGTACGTTTTTTGCCATCTGGATAGTCAGCTGTCGCCGGAGAAAGCATTTCGATGATACGGCATCGGGCGCGTGAAAACCAACGAAAACGGGGGTTTCACGATGCTGCGCGCGGCGGGATGACGAGCCCGACCGCCGACGTCGCGCACTATAATCGCCGTTCCGGTTGGCGACGATTCATTTCGAGGAGAGCGCATGTCCGGCCACAGCAAGTGGAGCACGATCAAGCACAAAAAGGGCGCCGCCGACGCGAAGCGCGGACGCCTCTTCACGAAGCTGATCCGCGAGATCACGATGTCGGCCCGACTCGGAGGCGGTTCACCCGAGTCGAATCCCCGCCTGCGCAAAGCGATCGACGACGCCAAGGCCGTCAACATGCCCGCCGAGAACATCAAGCGGGCGATCCAGCGCGGCACGGGCGAGCTCCCGGGAGTCACCTACGAGGAAGTGACGTTCGAGGGTTACGGCCCGGGAGGCGTCGCGATCCTGATCGAGGCCATGACCGACAACAAGAATCGGACTCTCCCCGAGATCCGCACGATCTTCGCGAAACACGGCGGCAACCTCGGGGAGTCCGGCTCGGTGAAGTTCCTCTTCCAGAAGAAGGGTTACATCGCGATCGAGAAGAACAAGGCGACCGAAGACGCCGTCATGGAGGCCGCGATCGAGGCGGGAGCTGAAGACGTGGCGTTCAGCGACGAGCAGTATTACGAGGTCCAGACGTCGCCCGAGACGTTGCCGCAGGTCAAGGCAAAGTTCGAGGAGAGAGGGCTGCCGCTCGCCGTCACGGAGATCTCGATGATCCCGACGACGCAGGTGCCGCTCGAGCAGCGAAAGGCCGAGCAGACGATCAAGCTCATGGAAGCCCTCGAGGACCACGACGACGTGCAGAACGTCTGGGCCAATTTCGATTACGAAGAAGCGGGCTGAGGAGAGATCCGATTCCCGATTACCGATTACCGATTCCCGTCCGGTGATCACCCTCGGCCTCGACCCCGGCACCACGGCGACGGGATATGGTTCGGTCCTCTTCGAGCGCGGCTGCCTCCATCTCGACCGCTGCGGGGTCTGGCGGCCCCCCGACACGCTCACCTTCGCCGGCAAGCTGAACTTTCTTTTCGAGCGGCTCGACGGGCTCCTCGCCGAACTGCGGCCGGCGGCCGTTTCCGTCGAGACCGTGTTCGCGGCGAAGAACGTCGCGTCGGCGGTCAAGCTCTCGCACGCGCGCGGCGTCCTTCTCGCGGCCGCTGCACGATTCGACGTTCCGGTCTTCGAATACGAGCCCCGGCTCGTGAAGAAGGCCCTCGTGGGATACGGCCACGCGGAGAAGACCCAGGTCCGCGCGATGGTTCTGACGCTGCTTTCGCGCCAGCGCGATCGCGTGCCGCTCGACGCCGCCGACGCGCTCGCCGTGGCGATCTGTCATCTCCACGCGAGTCCAAGGCCGGTCGGCGGGAGACGGTAGACGGAGACGAGGCCGGTTATCATCGTTTCGTCCAATGTCCTTTCAGGGCTCCCTCCGGGATCTCCAGCTCGCCGACGTCATCCAGCTCGTATCGGCGTCCGGAAAAACCGGCAAGTTCACGCTCGTGCGCGGGGACGAAGAAGGCGCGATTTATCTGAAACAGGGCCGGATCGTTCATGCGGAGCTCGGAGAGTCGGTCGGCGACGAGGCCGTCCATGCTTTCGCCTCGTGGACCTCGGGCGAGTTCCACTTCGCGCCGGCCGAGGAGACCGACGTCGTCTCGATTCACAAGTCGAGCGCCCAGCTCCTCCTGGAAGCGGCGCACCAGCACGACGAGTGGCGCGTGCTCGCCCGAAAGGTGCCCGGACTCGACTTCGTCCCGACGCTCGCGTCGCCCGATGCGGGACGGCCGGTCACCCTCTCGCCGGCCGAGTGGAACCTGATCGTCCGGATCGACGGTCAGAGAAGCGTCCGGGATCTCGCCCGGGAATCGGGAGCTTCGTCTTTCGAGGTCGCGAAGCTCCTCTACGGGCTCGTCACCGCGAACCTGATCGAGATGCAGACGCCTCCGCGGGAGCGCACGCCCTCCGGTCCGCTCGAAGAGAAGAGGATCCTCGGCATCCTCTGCACGCGCATCAAGCAGGAGGCGGAAATCGCCCTCGGTGAACAGAGTCCGCCCGCGCTCGAGCGCGCGCAGCGACGCGCCCTCGGCGAGATCGAGAGAGGCGCGGGGCTGGAGGCACTTCGTGAGCTCGTTTCCGAGACGGCCAGGGCAATCTCCTCGCGTCGAGGCGCCGCGCCGGGTAAGGCGTTCCAGGAGAAGATGCCGGTGGTGCTTCAACCGAAGGCCTGACGAGAGCGTCCCTTCTTGAGTCGCACAGCGGCGCTCGTTTTCCTGCTGGTCGCCGGAGGGACGATCGCCGCCGCGCAGGAACCGACCCCCACTCCGACGCCTTCCGTCGTCCCGAACCCGTCGCCGGCGGCGTCAGCAGGAGAGACTTCCCCGGCGACGGCGCCATCCCCCACCCCGGAGGCCACGCCTCCCGCGGCTGCCCAGCCGGTTCCCTCTCCCCCTCTGCCCGAGCCCGAGAAGAGTGGAATCCTGCCGAGCCTGAACGTCTATCTGCCCGAGGGGCGCGCGGACTTCCGCATCATCAAAGCGATCCGCAACTCGCTCTTCGAGAACCAGATCAACTACAACTTCGTGTCGGGCGACATCTCGGCCTTCCTCCGGTACAAGTACTACGGTCGCAGCGCGACCTCGACGCTCACGTTCTTCGACACGATCGAGTTCGAGGAGCTCGAGCGCTTCTCGAACGACTTTTCGCGCACGCGCGGGGCGCTCTACCTGCAGCGGCGCCCCATCAACTTCTACAACCGGCTCTTCGCGCTGGTGGAGTTCGACCGGCTGACGTTCTCGCGCCCGGTCGATCATCCGGACGCGAATCGGACCAACAACTACGTGAAGCTCGGGTACCAGCTCGGAACCCCTTCCGACGAGCGCTCGAACGCCGTCGTCGGAGAGGCGCGCGACCGCGTCCTTTCCCTCTTCACGGCGTACCGGGAAGTCGGCCCGCACGGCCGGGGGTTCTCGGTCGCGGCGACGTGGGGCCTCGACCTCCTCGGCGGCGACTACCGCTACGTCAAGACGGAGATGGAGGCCCTGCAGGCGATTTCTTTCCGCCGGCGGCATCGGATGGTGCTCCGGCTCCACGCCGGATACTTTCCCTACAAGAAGCGCGTCCGGGAGGAGTTCGATCCGCTCCGGGGAACGCCCTTTTCAGTCCCGCGCTACGAGCTCTTCCGGCTGAACGGACGGGAGGAGCTGAAGGGCTATCGAGGGACGGAGCGCGGGCCGAACCAGGCCCACATGACGGTCGAGCACGTCGTCCCGGTCTTCACCGAGACCCCGCGCCGGTTTCTCGGCCTTGATTGGAACAGCCTTTACGCGGTCGGGTACGTCGGGGCGGGAAACGTCGGAAACGAGACCCGGATTTTCGGCCGGTTTGGCGACTACAAGGTGGACGTGGGCATCGGGTTCGAAACGGCCCTGTCCTGGCGGCGCTACCGAGCCTTCCTGGGCGCTCTGGCCGCGAAAACCGTGGTCAACGGGGTCGGCGGGGGGCGCCTGCTGGTGACTTTTCGGACGTACCGCTAGTCCCCCGGGCGCCGGACCGAGAGCGCAAAACGTTTGGCAATACACGGTTTTTGGCTTATTCTATTCGGCACACTGATTTCTCTCCGGCCCGTTCGAAAGGAGTATTCATGAAGGCAAAGCGCTCGGCGCTCCTCTCTCTCCTTTTCTGCCTGGCCGGAGCGTCCGCCTTCGCGCAGATCGCTCCGAGCAACCAGGGGGACATCGGCCTCTTCACGATGCCGACTGCCGACAACCCGCGAGCAGGCCAGCTCACGCTGGGCCTGTACGGGTGGCTCGAGCGGCTCGTGGCGGGAGAGCTACCGACGGACGCCGACCACAAGACGCGGCTCTACAACCACTGGGCCGTCGCGGGGTCAGTCGGACTGGGGCTGACGGACCGCTGGTCGATCTTTGCGAGCCCGGGATGGGAGCTTCGCAAATCCAGGGGCGGCTGGCGGGGCGGGGTCGTCAACGGCCTGACCCTGATCGCTCCTTTCGAAGTCGACGAGGGCCGGAAGGTGCGGGTCGGCACGAAGGTGAACTTCGTTTCCGAGGCCGACTCGGACCTCCGGGTCGGGTTGTTCCTCGCCGGCCACGTCCCGGTCGGCAATAACTCGATCCGCCAGGACGAGCAGGGGACGGTTGCCGATCAGATCAATTCCCGCCGAGCGGACTGGG
The DNA here is from genome assembly GCA_035763965.1 of Thermoanaerobaculia bacterium. Taxonomy (GTDB): domain Bacteria; phylum Acidobacteriota; class Thermoanaerobaculia; order UBA5066; family Gp7-AA6; genus Gp7-AA6. The sequence goes on from DASUAD010000445.1 coordinate 7,339, forward strand.
AGTGGGGCGCCGTTCTCACGAAGGGCGTTTTCACGGCGATGGGCAGCTACACCCTGGTCGGGAAGCACGATCTGGACATCCGGCCGTCGAACCGGCTCCGGTTCGGCATCGGCGTCGACGTCCCGATCGTCCCCTTTCTGCACCTGATCGGTGAGCTCGACCGCAACATCCTCGACGGGGGCGACTTCGCCGAGGAGGACTACTCGCTTCTCTACGCGGGCGCCCGGTTCTGGCTCGGGCACACCGGCCTCGCGATCTCCACGGCGCTGAACGCCAACATCGATCAGATCGTCCAGGCCGGATGGGGGCCGGCACCGATCGGTGGCCTCGTCGGCGTGACCTACGCGGCGTGGCCGCCGCCTCCCCCGCCGCCCGTCGTCGTTCCCCCTCCGCCGGCCCCGATCGAGGAGGAGCCCGCGCCGGTTCCTCCTCCGCCGCCGCCCCCGGCGCCGCGAACGACGAGCGACGAGATCTACTTCGACGCCGGGAGCGCGCGCCTGACCAACATCGCCAAGGCGATCCTGGACGGCGTCGCTCTCCGGATGAAGAACGACCTGAACTCGACGGCGGTCATCAGCGGGTACTCCGACAACGTCGGGAGCGAAGAGTCGAATATGGACATCTCCCGCCGGCGCGCGGAAGCCGCCCGGGAGTACCTCGTGACCCGCCACGGCATCGACCCGGCCCGGATCACGACGGAAGGCAAGGGCTCGGCCGAGCCGGCGTACGACAACTCGACTGCCGAAGGCCGTGCGAAAAACCGTCGCGCTTTGATCGTGGTGACGTTAGTCTCCGGCATGTGAGCCGAGAGGCGCGAGACAGCCCGAACCAGCCCCCTCACGCCGAGGGGGCTTTTTTGACTCCCGCGGCGGCGGTCCCGCTCCGGGAGGAGGCGCACCCCGCGCGATCGGCCGGCCTTTTCGTCGTTTCCACGGCCGCGGCGGTGGCTCTTCTCTACTACGGGCGCGCTCTCTTCGTCACGCTCGCGTTCGCCCTGTTCCTCGCGTTCGCGATGCGGCCCTTCGTTTCGCTGCTCGAGCGCGCGGGGGTGCCGCGCGTGCTCGCGATCCTGCTGCTCATCTTCCTGCTCGTCGGCGGAGTCGTCCTGCTCGTGATCAACGTGACGGCGCAGTTCAACGACCTCTACGAGCAGCTCCCGCGCTACCAGGTGCGGATCCGCGAGGTCGTCTCGAACGTGATGAAGTTCGTCGACCGCCTGCGCGCGGGCATGGGCGCCATTCTGCCCGAAGACGTCCGCGGGGTCCGCGAGGTCAAGATCTCGGAGTCGCCTCTCGACACCACGCGGGCGTTCATGGCGCGCATCGGCGCCACGTTGCACTTCCTTCTCTACGCGGCCGCCGTTCCGTTTCTGACGTTCTTCATGCTCAAGGACCGGGAGAAGTTCGGCCGCGTCATCGAGGGGATGTTCGCGAGGAGCCGACGCTTCGGAGAGGTGGACGTGACGGGCGCGGTCTCCGCGAAGATGACCTCTTATGCACTCGGGCTTTCCTTCGTGATGCTCATCATGGCGTCGGCGACGACCATGGCCCTCATGATCCTGCGGGTGAACTACTACTACCTGCTCGGTCCTCTCGCGGGCCTCGCGATCCTCGTTCCGTACGTCGGCGTTCTCTTCTCGACCATTCCGGCGATCGCGGTCGCGTTCTTCCAGTACGGGATGAGCAAGGCGCTCATCGTTCTCATCGTGTACTCCTGCCTCCAGTTCCTCGAAGGGAACGTCCTGACGCCGTTCATCGTGGGCGGCAAGGTGCGGCTGTTCCCGCTGACGGTCATGGTCGCGTTCATCTTCTGGGGAATGATGTGGGGAGTGGCCGGGGCGATGCTCGCGGTCCCGATGACGTCGGCGATCAAAGTCGTGTGCGAGCACGTGCACGGCTGGGAGGGGTTCGCGAGGCTGCTGGGGGATCCGGACCCTCCGCCGAGGGCTTAGCGCACAGACTCTGGTTTCAGGCGCGGAACCGGTTCCTCGAGAGCGACAGGAGGCTTCCCAGAAAACCCGCCGCCGCTCCCACCGCCGGCAGGGCGAGCGCGGTCGGCAGGTCGAGGAACCCGACCCAGAAGAGCGACAGGACCGGATGCGGCTCACGCGACAGGAGGTACGCCGCCGTCCGGTAGGTCGCGTAGAGGAGCGCGAGGGCGATCCCTCCGCCGACCAGACCCTCGAAGAAGGCGTTCAGCCAGAACGGTGCGCGGATGGCGGTCTCGGTTGCTCCCATGCGGCGCATGATCTCGATCTCGTCGCTGTGGAGGTCGAGCGCAAGGCGAACGGCCGATGCAACCGACAGAATCGCGGCGAAGGTCAACAGTCCTCCGAGAAAGAATCCCGCGCCTCGCAGGAGCCTCACGCCGTCCCGGAATTTCCTCGCGAACTCCTCCTCGGACTCCGCGGATTCGACGCCCGGCCAGGCCCGCGCGGCGGTGGAGATCTCGCGAGCGGCACGCGGGGGCGCCGAGGGCCTCAACGAGACCTCGATCGTCGGAGGAAAGGGCGCCTCACCGAGCTCCGCGATCGCGCTGCCCAGGTCCGGATAGGCGCGCCGGAAACGCTCGAGTGCCGCGGCGCTGCCGACGATCGTGACCTTCGCGACGCGCGGGTCCTTCGCGATGCGCGAGGCGATACCCCGGGCATCCGCTCCGGACTCGAGCGTCAGGATCGCTGCGGCGGGCTCGCGCGCGGAGCCGGCGAGCCGCCCGAGGTTGCGCGACACGAGTGCGAACAGGCCGGGAACGTAGAACGCGAGCGCGATGAGCGCGACGGCAAAGGCGGTGTGACGCGGGCCGCTCTTCGCGATCGCCCACGCTTCGCCGAAGAGGTAGCGGGAGTTCATTGAGACGACCGAGGCCGGAAGACGGTAGACGGAAGACGGAAGGGGAATTGGGCCCGATCTTCTCGTCTACCGTCTACCGTCTCCCGTCTACCGGCTCTCATCCCGGCAGAAACGGCGCCTCGCGGGCGAGGGTCTCGCGCGCCATGTCGCGCTCCCGGAGCTTCCCCTTCTCGAGCGTCAGCACGCGCTTTCCCATCCGCCGGATCAGGTCCACGTCGTGAGTCGCGACGAACACCGTCGTGCCCCGGATGTTGATCTCCGTGAAGAGCTCCATGATCTCTTCGGAGAGAACCGGGTCGAGGTTGCCCGTGGGCTCGTCGGCGAGGAGCAGGACCGGCTCGTTGACGATCGCGAGCGCGATCGCCGTACGCTGCTGCTCGCCGCCCGAAAGCTCCGGGGGCCGCGAGTTCATGCGGTGGTGCAGGCCGACACGCTTCAACGCCTGGTAGGCCCGGCGCTTCTGCTCGCCCCGGGGGAGACCGAGAACGCTCTGCACGAACGCCAGGTTCTCGAAAACGGTCTTGCGGTTGATCAGCTTGAAGTCCTGGAAGACGACGCCGAGCGTCCGGCGGAAGTACGGCACCTGGGATTCGGGCAGGACGGCGATGTTGCGGCCGTTCACGAGGATCTGGCCGGACGTGGGGAGGGCATCGCGGAAGAGGAGCTTGAGCAGCGTCGACTTTCCCGCGCCGGAGGGTCCGGTCAGGAA
>DASUAD010000446.1:0-2071 GCA_035763965.1 Thermoanaerobaculia bacterium
TCTGCAGGGTCTCTATCACCCGGATCGTTTCACCGGGCCGCTGCGGCGAGTTGGGAAGCGTGGCTCGCTCGCCTCCTTTCAGAAAGTCTCGTGGGACCGGGCGCTCGACGAGGTCACCGGACGTCTCCGGCAGCTCCGCGAAAGCGGACGTCCCGAATCCCTCGTGCTCCTGCGTGGGGGCGCACGCCGTGTCGGGAGCCGTCTCGCGCAAAGGTACGTCGCCGCGTTCGGCTCTCCGAACGACGTGACGCTCGAGCGCGGCGAGGTCTCCTCGTCGCTCGCGATGCAGCTCGGCCAGGGCGCTCTCGGGCCGCCTGCGTACGAAATCGGTTCGACGGATTACGTGCTCTCGCTGGGCGGCGCGCTGCTCGAGGCGTGGAGCTCTCCGGTCCACACCGCTCGGGCGTATGGTCACTTCCGCCAGGGAAGGACCGGACGTCGCGGGAAGTTCGTGCAGGTCGAGCCGCGCCTCTCGATCACCGCCGCGTCCGCCGACGAGTGGATCGCGGTTCGGCCGGGAACGGAAGGAGTGTTCGGACTCGGGGTCGCGGCCGTGATCCTCGCTGAGGGTCTCTACGATCGGGAATTCGTCGTCGAGCGCGTGTCCGGCCTCGAAGACGGAAACGGCGCGAACGGCGAGCCGCGGCGCGGCCTCCGGACGCTTCTCGAGCGTGAGTACGGCCTGGAACGCGTCGCCGAAGAGACCGGGGTCGCGGCGAACGTCGTCCTGCGGGTGGCCCGGGAATTCGCTGCCGCGCACCGGGCGCTCTCCGTCGGTCCGCGGCGCGGGCCGCTGCTTCCGGGGTCACTCTACGGTCATCTCGCGGCGCAGACGTTGAACGCTCTCTCCGGCTCGATCGACGCGCCGGGCGGAGTGCTGCTCCCCGAGGACGTGCCGCTCTCGCCCTGGCCGCCGCTTCCGGAGGACGCCGTCGGACGGCTCGGGCGGGGACGCCCTCGGCTGGATCGCGCCGGCAAGGGCGACTCCGCATCGCTTTCGTCCGACCCCGAGCGCCTCGCCGAGGCGATCCTGTCCGGGTCGCCGTATCCCGTGGAGGCGCTACTGGTCTTCGAAGCGGATCCGGTCTTCACGTCGTTCGCGTCGAAGCGCTTCTCGGCCGCGCTCGAGCGGATTCCGCTCGTCGTCTCCTTCGCCGGCCTGCCCGACGACACCTCTCTCTACGCGGATTGGATCCTTCCCGAGTCCCACTTCCTCGAGCAGTGGGAACTCCACACGACGCCTCCCGGCGTCGCGTATCCGGTCGTCAGCCTGGCGCAGCCGGTCGTCTCGCGGCCGCTTTCCGATACGCGCCCCGCGGCCGGGATCTTCCTCGAGCTGGCGCGGCGGACGGGCGGTGATGTCGCTCTCGCGTTCCCGTGGAAGGACGTCGAGTCACTGCTGCGCGCGGACGTCGAGGCGCTCTACGAGAAGCGCCGCGGCGCGATCATGGGCACCACTTTCGACGAAGCATGGGTCCGCATGATGGAGGGAGCGGGCTGGTGGGCCCCCGGCTACCGTTCCGGGGAAGAGCTCTGGAAGAAGTCGCAGGAGACCGGCGGCTGGTGGGATCCTTTCTACGACCACGGGGACTGGGAGCGCGTCCTGCGCACCTCCTCCGGTCGTTTCGAGCTGCGTCCGGACGTGCTCGAGCGGCGCCCCGGAGCGGTCGTCGCCGCCTCCGCGACGGAGGTGAAAGACGACTCGCTCGCTCTCGTGTTGTTCGAGCCGCTCCCGGTGGCCGGCGGAACCGGCGCCGAGCTCCCGTTTCTCCAGGCAATCCTCGATCCCGGCCACGAAGAACACTGGGAGACGTGGGCGGAGATCCATCCGGAGACCGCGGCGGGACTCGGCATCCGCGACCGCGATCGCGTCGTGATTTCCTCCCCGCAAGCCTCGATCGTCGCGAGAGCGCGAGTCGGCCCGCGCGTGCTTCCCGGCGCAGTCGCCGTCCCGGTGGGGCTCGGAAAGCGTGCCGGAGGTCGCTGGGCGGCGGGAGTGGGTGCGAATCCGCTCGTGCTTCTCTCCGGCGAACGGGAGCTCTTCTCGGGCCTGCCGGATCCGGGCGCGACG
>DASUAD010000447.1:0-17808 GCA_035763965.1 Thermoanaerobaculia bacterium
CGAAAGTCGGCGGCGCTGTCGTCGCCGAGGCGGAGCTGCTCTCGACGTTCGTGGATCGGCCGTGAGCGTCGAGGTCCACTCGACCGCCGTCGTCTCCGCGGGTGCGCGGCTTGCGGACGGCGTCCGGATCGAGCCCTACGCGGTCGTCGGCGACGGCGTCGAGCTGGGTCGAGGAACGTCCGTGGGTTCCCACGCCCACCTCGAAGGCCCGGCGGTCTTCGGGGAGAACAACCGGGTCTTCCCGCACGCGGTGCTCGGGTTCGAACCGCAGGACTTGAAGTACCGCGGCGAGCGGACTCGTGTCGTGGTCGGCAGCCGCAACGTCTTCCGAGAGTTCTCGACGGTGCACCGGGGCACCGCGACGGGACACGGCGAGACGACCATCGGCGACGACAACTACTTCATGGCGTATTCCCACGTCGCCCACGACTGCCGCGTGGGATCGGGAACGGTGTTTGCGAACTGCGCGTCCCTCGCCGGTCACGTGGAGATCGGCGATCGGGCGATCCTCTCCGCCTTCGCGGCGGTCCACCAGTTCGTGCGCGTCGGGCGCTACGCCTTCGTCGGCGCGTTCGCACAGTGCCGACAGGACGTTCTCCCGTTCTGCAAGACCGACGGGATCGACGCCAAGACGTACGGGATCAACACGATCGGCTTGAAGCGTCAGGGGTTCTCCGACGAAGCGATCGAGACGCTCCAGAAAGCCTACCGGCTCCTCGTGAAGTCGAAGTTGAACACGACCCAGGCGCTCCAGAGGATCGAACAGGAGATCAAAGGGGTCGCGGCGGTCGACGAGCTGGTGCTCTTCATCCGGGACAGCAAGCGCGGGTTCCACCGCTGATGGCGGAAATCCGTCTTGCCGTCGTGGGGGTCGGCCACCTCGGCCGGCACCATGCCCGCGTCGCGGCGTCGCTCGCCGGCGTCCGTATGGTCGGCGTACACGACCATCACCCCGGCCGGGCGGAGGAGGTCGCGCGCGAGTTCTCGCTGCCGATCCTGCCGGACCCCGCGGCCGTCGCGTCGCAGGCCGACGCCGTCGTCGTCGCGACGCCGACGGTCACGCACGCCGAGATCGCGGGCTTCTTTCTCGACCGGGGCGTGCACGTGCTGGTCGAGAAGCCGATGGCGGCGCGGGTCTCCGAGGCGGACGACCTCCTCGCGCGCGCCCGCCGCAGGCATCTCGTGCTCCAGGTCGGCCACGTCGAGCGATACAACCCGGCGATCCAGGCGGCGCTCGATCTCGTGAGCTCCCCGCGATTCATCGAGGTCCACCGCCTCGGGGTTTTCAGTCCGCGGAGCCTCGACGTCGATGTCGTTCTCGACCTGATGATCCACGACCTCCAGATCGTGTCGTCCCTCGTCGGACGTCCGGTCCGGGAGATCCGCGCCGCGGGGGTGCCCGTGCTGACGCCGAAACTCGACATCGCGAACGCGCGGCTCGCGTTCGAGGGGGGATGCGTCGCGAACCTGACCGCGTCGCGCGTTTCGGCCGACAAGGTTCGCAAGCTCCGCGTGTTCGCGCCCTCGATTTACGTCTCGGTGGACATGCAGGCGCAGAGCGTTTCGGCCTATCGGCTGGCGCGCGGTGGCGGGCGCCCGGAAATCCATCCGGTGCAGGTCCCGGTTTCCCGCGAGGAGCCGCTCGCCCGCGAGCTCGCCGACTTCCGGCGATCGATCGCCGAGGGGGGCCGGCCCCTGGTATCCGGCGAAGACGGCCGGGACGCCCTCGTGCTCGCCGAGCGAGTCCTCGACGCCGTCGAAGAGCACCGCGCGACACTCGAGGAGGCGCCGGTCTGAGGGCGCGCGTCGGCCTCATCGGCGGAAGCGGCATCTCCGACTTTTCCGCGATCGAGGGTCTCGTCGAGGAGACGGTCGACACGCCCTACGGAGCGCCGTCCGATTCCTATTTCACCGGGACGCTCGCCGGTGTTCCCGTCGCCTTCCTGTCGCGACACGGCCGCGGTCACCGCGTCTCGCCGACGGAGATCAACTACCGCGCGAACATCTGGGGTTTCAAGGCGCTCGGGTGCGACGCACTCCTGTCGGCGTCGGCCGTAGGGAGTCTGAAGGAGGGGCTCGCGCCGGGGCAGGCGGTCATTCCCGACCAGTTCATCGACCGGACGCGACACCGTCCCGACAGTTTCTTCGGCGGCGGCCTGGTCGCCCACGTGTCCTTCGCCGAACCGGTGTGTCCCGCTCTCGCGCGGGCGTTCGAGCAGGCGGCTTCCGCGGCCGGGCTCGTGGCGCGGCTCGGCGGCACCTACGTCTGCATGGAAGGCCCGCAGTTCTCGACCCGCGCCGAATCGCGGCTGTACCGCTCCTGGGACGCCGACGTGGTCGGCATGACCAACCTGACTGAAGCGAAGCTCGCGCGCGAGGCGGAGATCTGTTACGCGACGCTCGCCCTCGTGACAGATTGGGATGCGTGGCGCGAGTCGGAAGAGCCCGTCTCGGTCGAAACCGTCGTGACCATCCTCGGTCAGAACGCGTCGGCGGCGCGGCGGACGATGCGGGAGGCGGTCACCCGGGTCGCGCCGGAGCGCGTCTGCCGGTGTCGCCGCGCGCTCGAGTTCGCGATTCTGACGGATCCCGCGGCGATTCCCCGCGAGACGAGACGGCTTCTGGAGCCACTCGTCGGGAAGTACCTCGCGTCGTGAGCACCCTTTTCGCTCCACTCCCTCTTCCGGAGGCCGGGCGGATCGTCGTGACGGGGTCGGTGGCGTTCGACTACCTGATGCGATTTCCCGGCCGCTTCGTCGAACACCTCGTGCCCGACCGGATGGACCGGCTTTCGGTTTCGTTTCTGGTCGACGACATGCGGCGGGTTCCGGGCGGCTGCGGCTCGAACATCGCGTACGGTCTCGCTCTCTACGGCGAACGCCCTCTGCTCGTCGCGACCGCCGGACGGGACGCAGCCGACTACCGTGACTGGCTCGCACGGGAGGGAGTGGACGTTTCCGGACTGGTCCTCCACCCCGACCTCTTCACCGCTTCGTTCTTCGTTTCCACCGACCAGGACCAGAACCAGCTCGCGTCCTTCTACACCGGCGCGATGGCCCGGGCGCGGGACCTCACGCTCGCCGAGGCGGCGCCGGACGACGTCGCGCTCGTCGTGATCTCGCCGAACGATCCGGACGCAATGCGACGATACGCAGTCGAGTGCCGGGAGCTCGGGATTCCGTTTCTCTACGACCCGAGCCAGCAGGTGGCGCGCCTGACGGGCGACGACCTCCAGGCCGGAACGGAGGGAGCTTTCCTTCTCATCAGCAACGACTACGAGCTCGGAATCTTCCTGCAGAAGACCGACCTCTCGCGCGAGGAGCTCGAGGCGCGGGTTCCCGTCCTCGTGACCACCCACGGCGCGGAGGGCTCGACGATTTCGTTCGCGGGACCGCGCGGACGTCAACGCTGCAACGTTCCGGCCGCGCGGCTGAACCGCCCGCCGGTCGACCCGACCGGGGTCGGTGACGCTTACCGTGCGGGGCTCGTCCGGGGGATCCGCATCGGCGCGCCGTGGGAGGTGGCGGGAAAGATCGGCAGCGTCGCGGCTGCGATCGTGCTCGAAACCCTGGGACCCCAGCCGGCGCGTTACGATCCGGACGAGTTCGTCTTCCGATACGCGTTCAGCTTCGGCGAGGAGCCGCTGCTCGAGCGTCTCTTCTCGACCGACGGCGCCGCGGGTTAGAATCCTCCCTCTCGAAGAGGACTGGTCCTTGACCAATCGAGCCGTTCGTCGCGTCGTCACTTCCTTTGCGCCCCGCGAGGTGTCGGGGAGCCTCGAGGCGCGTGGGCTGAAGCTCGCCGTCCTCTGCGCCCGATGGAATCCGACGGTCACCGACGCGATGCTCGCGAACGCTCTCGATGCGCTCGAGCGCCACGGCGTCCGTCCGGAGGACACCGTGCTCGTCCGCGTGCCCGGCGCGTTCGAGCTTCCCGCAGCAGCGCGTGCCCTGGTCGAGGGTGCGAAGCCGCATGCCATCGTCGTCCTCGGAGCGATCGTGCGCGGCGAGACCAGCCATCACGAGGTCCTCGGGAACGCCGTCGCGAGCGCCCTGGCCGCCCTGTCCGCGCAGACGGGTGTTCCCCTCGGCTTCGGCCTCCTGACCTGCGACACGATGGAGCAGGCGAGGAGCCGCGTCGGGAAGGGCGCGGAGGCCGCCGAGGCGGCAATCGAGATGGCGAACATTCGCCGGCGCCTGCGCCGGAAGAGGTAGCGTGGGCGCCCGGCGCAAGGCGCGCGAGCTCGCGCTCCAGATGCTCTTCGAGCACGACGTCGCCGGCACGGCTCCGGACGACATGTTCCAGCGCTCCGACGACCTTCGCAGCGCCCCCGAGGGGATGCGCGACTTCACGAAGCGACTCGTCTCGGGGACTCTCGAGCACCGGGACGCGCTGGACGCGATGATCTCGCGACAGGCGGACCACTGGCGGCTGATGCGGATGCCGATCGTCGATCGCAACATCCTCCGCATGGCGCTCTTCGAGCTCCTGCACGAACCGGATACGCCCCGGCCGGTGGTCATCGACGAGGCGCTCGAGATCGCGAAGCGTTTTTCCACGCCCCGCTCGTCGCAGTTCATCAACGGCATACTCGACGGCGTCCTGAAGTCCGGTCGGGCGGGCCTTTCCGGCACGTGAGCCGCCGGCTCGCCGGCTTCCTGGCGGCCGCGTCGCTCGCCGGTTCCGCGCTCGCGGCGGAACAGGTCGCGAGCTATCGCGGAGCGGGTGAGGCCGCCCGTCTCTTCGAGCAGTACGACAACGACGGGTATTCGCTCGCGGTGGCGCCGGTCGCGGGCGGCGGGGTCGAGCTCTCCGTGCGGGTGAGCGACTCTCCGCTCGAAAGCCGGGCGCCTTTTCCGACGAGACTTCCCCGTGATCGCTCCCTGCCGGCCGACGGCGAGCGCGACGCTTTCGCCGCGGGCCTGGCGGAAGGAGCGAAGACCCAGGCGGATGCGGTCGAGCGAATCCTGACGGGGATGGCGGCGCTGGTTCGATACGACCCGGACCGGGTGCGGCGTCAGGAACCGTCCGCGGTCTTCCACGAGCGGCGAGCCAACTGCGTCGGCCTCTCCGAGCTCGCGGTCGACCTTCTCCGGAGGGTCGGGATCTCCGCCCGCACGGTGCAGGGGATCCTGAAGGGAGAGCCGGGCTCGGCCGGGTACGACGCCGCGATCGGCGGCGCCTACCACCGCTGGATCGAAGTGCACTATCCCGACCGCGGGTACGTCTTCTCCGATCCGAGCGCGTCGATCAACGGCGTCGACGCACGATACCTTCCTTTCGGCCGCCGCGCGTACTCGAAGCCGAAGGAGCTGCGCGTTGCCCCTTTGAGTTTCTCGGGTCTTCTAACCTACCGCACGATCCGTGCGGGCTCGGCGCGCCTTCTGCTTCGGGCAACGGAGCCGGTAAACGGGAAACGGTAAACGGGAAACGAGACCGGGCTGGTCCTCGGTCGTTTTCCGTTTTCCGTTTTCCGTTTTACGATCGCTCTTGATGGACCGCTACGATCCGCACTCGATCGAGCCGAAGTGGCAGCGCCGCTGGGCGGAAGGGCGGGTCGCGGAGGTCGATACCGCCGCGGCCGGGAACGAGTTCTACATGCTCAACATGTACCCGTACCCGTCGGCGAGCCGGCTGCACGTCGGGCACGGGCGCAACTACATCCTGGGCGACGCGCTCTACCGCCGCGAGAGGATGGCGGGCCGCAAGGCCTTGAACCCGATGGGGTGGGACGCGTTCGGGCTGCCGGCGGAGAACGCCGCGATCCAGAGCGGGGTCCACCCGCGCCAGTACACCCTCGCGAACATCGCGCGGATGAAGGAGCAGCTGTACGCGCTCGGGCTCCTCTACGACTGGTCGAAGGAGCTCGCCTCGTGCGACCCCTCCTACTACCGTTGGAACCAGTGGCTGTTCCTCCGCATGTGGGAGCGCGGTCTGGCATACCGCAAGACCGCGCCGGTGAACTGGTGCCCGGGGTGCCGGACCGTGCTCGCCAACGAGCAGGTGGTCAGCGGTCGCTGCGAGAGGTCGGACGATCCCGTCGAGATCCGCGACCTGACGCAGTGGTTCTTCCGCGTCACCGATTACGCCGAGAGGCTGCTCGCCGGGCTCGACCGGCTGGCCGAATGGCCCGAGCGGGTCAAGACGATGCAGCGCAATTGGATCGGCCGATCGGAAGGCGCCGAGATCTTCTTTCGCGTGGAGGCTCTCACCGCGCCGATTCCGGTCTTCACGACCCGGCCCGACACGCTCTTCGGAGCGACCTTTCTCGCCCTGGCGCCCGAGCATCCCGCGGTGAGGGACCTCGCCGAACGATCGCCGCGCCGCGACGAGATTCTCGCCTTCGTCGAGAAGGTCCGCCGGGAATCGCGGCTCGACCGGGAGGCCGAAAGCGCCGTGAAGGAAGGCCTCGACACCGGCTTCGTCGCGCTGAACCCGGCGACGGGGGAGACGATTCCGGTCTGGCTCGCGAACTTCGTCCTGCCGGAGTACGGGACGGGCGCGATCATGGGCGTGCCGGCTCACGACCAGCGCGATTTCGAGTTCGCCCGCCGTTTCGGGCTGCCGGTCCGGCCCGTCTATCGAACGGAGGAGGCCGAGCTCGACCCCGACTCGATGACGGCGGCGATGCCGCACATCGGTTTCCTCTGCAACTCCGGAGAGTGGAACGGCGTGCCCTGCGGCCCCGAGGCGGTGCGCTGCGCGATCGAGTGGATCGAGGCGAAGGGCCTCGGGAAGGGGAAGGTCGGCTACCGCCTCCGCGACTGGCTGATCTCGCGGCAGCGCTACTGGGGAACGCCGATCCCGGCGATCCACTGCCCGCGGTGCGGCGTCGTCCCCGTGCCCGACGCGGATCTTCCGGTCCTCCTGCCCGAGGACGTCGAGTTCCGGGGCGCGGAGGGGAATCCGCTCGAGAAGTCCCGGGCTTTCGTCGAGACGACGTGTCCGCGGTGCGGCGGGCCGGCCCGGCGCGAGACCGACACCATGGACACTTTCGTCGATTCGTCCTGGTACTACCTGAGGTTCCTGAACCCGCGCGACGAAGAGCGCATGGTCGACTCGAAACGCGCGGCGCGCTGGATGCCGGTCGACCAGTACGTCGGCGGAATCGAGCACGCGATCCTGCACCTGCTCTACGCGCGGTTCGTCTGCAGGGTGCTGAAGGACTTCAGCCTCGTCGACCTCGAGGAACCCTTCGAGCGGCTTTTCAATCAGGGGATGATCACGAAGTTGAACCCGGCCACCGGCAAGGTCGAAAAGATGTCCAAGTCGCGCGGGAACACCGTCTCACCGGACGAGCTCATCTCGCGATTCGGAGCCGACACCGTGCGTCTCTACACGCTCTTCATCGGGCCCCCCGAGAAGGAGTCGGAGTGGTCCGAGGAGGGAGTCGTCGGCGCTTTCCGGTTCCTGAACCGCGTGCACGACCTGTGCGCGCGCGTGCGGGGGATCGGGCCGGGATCCGTGACGTCGAAGGACCGAACCGTGCCGGAGGACACGCCGCTCACGCGTTTCGAGCACCGCACGATTCGCCGCGTCACCGAAGACGCCGCGCGCTTCCACTTCCACACCGCGATCGCGGCGCTCATGGAGTTCCAGCGCGCGATCGCCGAAGCCCTCGACTCCGGCTCGGAATCGCCGGTGACTCTCGGCCGGTCGACGCGAACGCTCTTGAAGCTCCTGCATCCCGTCGCGCCGCACCTGACCGAGGAGTGGTGGGAGCGCTTCGGAGAACAGCCCTACCTGCTCGAAGCGCGGTGGCCGGACTTCGACCCGGAGCTCGCGACGACGCCCCGTGTGACCCTCGTCGTCCAGGTGAACGGGAAGGTCCGCGGAAAACTCGACGTGGATCGCGGCGAGGATGAAGCCGCGGCGGTCGCGCTCGCGCGAGCCGACGAGAAGATTCGCCCGTGGGTCGAGGGAAAGGAAATCGCGCGCTCGGTCTTCGTGCCCGACCGGCTCCTGAACCTCGTCGTCCGTTGAGCACGATTTCGCGTCATCTCTCTCGAATTCGGGCCGCCGGTGTGCTGGCGGCGGCGGTCTCCGCGGCGGGTTGCGGCTACTCGCTCGTCGGCCGCGGATCGACGCTGCCTGCGAGCATCCGGGTGATCCGGTTTCAGACGCTCGCCAACGAGACGTCCCGCGTGGGAGTCGAGCAGAGGGTGTCCCGGGAGGTCGCGCGGGAGCTCGCCACGCGCGGCCGCTTCGAAGTGAGCGCCGGCGGCGGCGCGGCGGACGCCGAGATCTCCGGCGCCGTCACGCAGTTCGACCTCTACGCCGTGGCCTTCGACGAGGCCGGCCGCGCCAAGGAGTACCAGGTCGCGGTCACCGCGCGGGTTGCCCTGAAGACGCTGCCCGACGAAAAGGTTCTCTGGGAAAACCCCGCTTACACATTCCGCGAAAACTACACGCTCCCCGCGACCGCCGCGTCGTACGCCGACCGGGAGAACGAAGCGATCGACCGCGTCGCGGAGCGTTTCGCCGCGAGCCTGGTGTCGAGCCTTCTCGAAGGATTCTGAGTCGGAAGACGGGAGACGGTAGACGGGCGAGACCGTCCCCTCGTCTACCGTCTACCCTCTACCGTCTACCGATTCTTCACGGCGTGTTTCGCCAGACGGGACTTGTAGCGCGCGGCGGCGTTGCGATGAATCACGCCCTTCTTTTCGGCGTGATCGATCTCCGAGTAACTCGCGGGCAGCGACTCCGGCTTCGAAGCGTCCCCCGCGCTCCGGAACTTCTTGATGGCGGTGCGGAGCCGCGACCGGACGCTCTTGTTGCGCGCGCGCCGCTGCTCGGACTGACGAATCCGTTTCTTTGCAGACTTGATGTTGGCCATGGGGCGGATGCTCCTATCGGGAATCGGTAATCGGGAATCGGTAATCGAGGATATCGGGATTCCTTTCGATTCCCGATTCTCGATTTCCAATTTCCGTCTTTAGCGGGCTTCGACTCCGATCGACTTCAGGCGCGCTCGGGCGAGCCTCGCCTCCTCGGACGCGGGGTACTCGTGAATGACGTACTGGAGTGAAACGACGCCCTCGGCCTTCTGCCCGAGCTCGAGCAGCGCATATCCCTTCTTGAGCAGGGCCGCCGCCGCCTTGTCGCTCTTCGGCCAGTCCTTCAGGAGTCGGTCGAAGTCGGCGATTGTCTCGCGGTACTTCTTCTGCGCGTAGTGCGATTCTCCGATCCAGTACTGGGCGTTGTCGGAGAGGTCGGTGCTCGGATACGCCCCCAGGTACTCCTGGAATCCCTGGATCGCGAGCGCATACCGCGCCTTCGTGTAGTCGGCGTACGCCGTGTCGTAGAGCTCCACCGGCCCGGCCGCCGCCGGCCGCACGACCGATTCCGGCGCTGTCGGGTTTCGCGGGTTCGCCGTCGCCTCACCGACCCGCGGGGAGGAGGGGCTCGTCGAGGGTGACGTCGGCGGGGCGCCCGGCGGGATCACGGCGCCGCCCGGCGGCGCGGGCACGGTTCCCCCCCGCATCCGCAGCAGGTCGCCCTGCGTCTCGGCGATCTGCTGGGAGAGCTGGGACAGGCGGCGGTTGGTGTCTTCGAGCTTCGCCTGCAGGCGCTCGATCTCGTTGGAGAGCTCGTCTAACTTCACGCCCGTGTCGGCGTTCGACTTCAAGAGCTGCTGCGTCTGTCCGGCGACGCTCTCGTTCAGCTTGGCGACCTCCTCTTTGGACGATGACTTCCTCTCGAGCGCCTCGATCTGCGACTCGATGTCGTTCATCTGCCGGTGGAGACCCTGGATGTCGTCCGAAGAGACGCAGCCGACGGCGCCCGCCGCGGCGAGCGCCGCAGCGGCGAGAAGCGGAAAGCCCCGTTTCGACTCCACCTACTTGGCGGTGATGACGAAATGGCCGCGGCGGTTCTGCTGCCAGCAGTCCTCGGTCGACTCGGTGCAGAAGGGCCGCTCTTTTCCGTAGGAGACCGTCCGGATCCGCGAAGCGTTGACGCCCAGCGAATCGAGGTAGTCGCGAGCCGCGTTGGCGCGCCGGTCGCCGAGCGCCAGGTTGTACGCGGAGGTGCCGCGCTCGTCGCAGTGGCCTTCGATGAGAATCTGAATCGAGGGATAACGCTTCAACCACTCGGCGTTGGCGGAGAGAGCCGACCGCGCGTCCTCGCGCAGGTCCGACTGGTCGTAGTCGAAGAAAGCGTCCTGGAGGTACCCTTTCTTGTTCAACTCCGAGATATCCGTGGCGAGAACCTCGGTCTCCACCGGTTCGCGGGGAGCCGCTGCGGCCGGCGGGGGTACCTGGGTCTCCGGCGGAGCCGGCTGCTCCACCGGCGGTCGGGCTTCGGCGGTCGTGGTCGGGGGCTTCTTCTTGCATCCCTGCGCCAGTGGGAGCATCGCTACCGCGACGAGCGCAACCGCGGCGAGCGGGATCGAGTGCCTCTTCATACCTTCTCCTTGTCCATCAACAGGTTTGCGCCGGAAAACCGGTGGGGCGCCGATCCGGAATATAGCAAACACCAGCGGAATTCGGGAATCGGAAATCGCGATCGGAGAGCCCGTTCCTTCGATTCTCGATTCCCGATTGCCGGTTTGGGCGTTACGGCAGCCAGACGGGCTGAAGGTTGTTGCCGGAATCCGTGAGCTGACGCTTGTTCTGGCCGTTGATGTCCATCGTGTAAATGTTCGTTCGGCCCCCGCGGCGCGACGAGTACACGATCTTCTGGCCGTCGGGCGACCACGTGGGATGACCATTGGATCCCTCCGACGTCAGCTGTACGGTTTGTCCGGTCGCGAAGTCCATGAGGCAGACGTTGAAGTCCCCCTCGTTGCGGCAGGCGAAGGCGATCCGGGCGCCGTCCGGCGACCACGAAGCCTCGTCGTTCCAGTTGCCGGCGAACGTGACGCGCCGCGCACCGGACCCTTCCGGATCGACGACGTAGATCTGCGGGTTGCCGGACTGGTCCGACGTGTACAGGATCTGGCGACCGGTCGGAGACCAGGCGGGCGACGCCTCGATCGCGCGCGTGGTCGTCAGGCGCCGCAACCCGCCGCCCCCGGCGGTGATGACGTAGATGTCGGTGTTTCCCTTCGCCGACCCGGCGAAGGCGATCTGGGTCTCATCGGGAGACGGAAAGGGCGAGGCATTCAGCTCGATTCCGGTCGGGATTTCCCGCTTGCCGCTGCCGTCGGGGCCCATCATCCAGATCTGGGGGAAGAGCCGCGCATAGCTCGTGTACACGATCTTCCCGGATCGCCCGCCGGCCGGATTGATGGCGAGCGAACGCACCGACGTCAGGCGCCGCACGTTGCGCCCGTCGAAATCCATCGCGTAGATGTCCTTCGACCCGTCCCGGTCCGAGACGAAGACGATCGAGGAGAGAAACAGACCGTCCTTGCCGGTGAAGTACTTGACGATGTCGTTGGCGAGCGTATGGGCGATGCGCTCGACGTAGGAGACCCCGCCGGAGTAGCGCTTGCCCATGATCATCTTGCGGGACGCGAGGTCCCAGATGCGCGCCTCGACGGCGACCCGGTCGCCGGACACCTCGCCGCGCGTATCCACGAGAACCTCGGCGCCCCCGGCGCGCCAGCGATCGGCGGCATCCTGCGCGGTCGGGTCGCGGAACCCGGTCGGGTAGTGCGCAGGGTCCGCGATGACGAACGCGCCGGAGTACTCCAGGTCCGAGCGCAGCGTCGCCGTGAAGGGATCCGAGACGCTCGTCTTCAGGGTTCCCGGGGCCGTGAGATCCGGGACGGCGATGGCCTGCTTGCGGGCCGTCGGCTTGTTGATCGAGATCCACAGATCCTGGTTCTGAGGGTTCTGTCCCTCCTGCGCGACCGCAAGCGAAACGCCCGCGAGCGGCGCGAAGGACGCGAGCAGAACGGCGAGGCTTCGGCGCATCCGGGTCTCCAATCGAAAAGAGAATAAAGGATCAGTCGAACTTGAGGTGAACGCCGAGCCGGCTGCCGCCGTACTCCGCCGGCAGCGGTGGCAGCGGAGACGACGAAATGACCGCGCGGAGCGCCGCGCGATCGACGAAGGGGAGCCCGCTCGAGCGCTCGATCGCCGCATCGGAGATCGTCCCGTCTTTCTCGATCTTGAAATGGATGACGGGAGAGACCGAACCGGCCTGCGAGGGCTTGAACCAGTTCAGGCCAATCGCGACGAGCATCCGTTGGACGTAGTAGGAGAACTGGAAATCGGAATCGAACGCCGCGCCGGAAACACCGACGTTGCCCCCGGCGCCGATCGCCCCTCCCGCACCGCCGCCGGCGCTCTCTCCCGACGAGGGCAGGCTGACGTCGGGCGCCTTCGCGCGCTCGGGCGACGGCCGGCTCGCCGTCGCCGTCTTCTTCTTGTCCTCCTTCTCGGGAAGGAGGACCGCCTTGTCCGTCGGCGGCGGCGGGACGTCCTCGGGCTCAGGCTTCAGGATCTTCTTCGTCTCGGGAGGCGGCGCGGGAGCCGGCTCCGCCGCTTCGCCTCCCTTCAACGATCCGGCCGGAAGGAGCCGAACGGCGACCGCCCGCGGGGAGACGAACCGCACCGGGTGCACCATCGAGGAATACACGAACGCCGCCGCGATCGCCACGTGGAGGAGGACAGCGAGGAACGTGCCCACACCCAGGGGAAAACGTTCGCGCTCCCGAGCCGCGATGATGTCGCCGACGGCGTCCATGACGGGACGGCTATCTCCGGGGCGCGGCTCTTGCGCCCGACGTGTCGGTGACCATGCCGAGACCTTCGATCCCCATGCGGTTCAGCAGGTCGAGGGTCTCGACGACCGTGCCGTAGGAGAGGCTGCGGTCCGCCTTCAGCAGGACGAATCGATCCTTGCGTCCGCGCAGGAATCGCTCGAGTCGGTCGCGCAGCAGGCCGCGCGCCACGGGCGTCTCGTTGATGTAGTAGAGACCGTCCTTCGTGATCGAGAGAAGGACGGGATCCTCCATCGTCGCGGGGAGGTTCGTCGTCGCGGTCTTGGGCAGCGCGACCGAGACGCCCTGGTGGAGCATCGGCGCGGTCACCATGAAGATGATGAGCAGGACGAGCATGACGTCGACGAGCGGGGTGACGTTGATGTCCGCGAGATGATCGAAAGGGTCGCCGCTCTCTCTATGGAAGGCCATCAGCTCCGACCCAGGCCGGAAGACGGAAGACGGCAGACGGTAGACGAGACGGCCATCATTCGTCTCCCGTCTTCCGTTTCCCGTCTACCGTTCAAGTGAAGTTCCGCTCCGCCAGGTTGATGAACTCCAGCGCGAAGTCCTCCATTCCCGCGCGCTGCTGGCGGACCTTTCCCATGAAGTAGTTGTAGAAGATGAGCGCCGGAATGGCGGCGGCGAGGCCGGCCGCGGTGTTGACGAGCGCCTCCGAGATTCCGGGAGCGACCGCGACGATCGACGTGGACCCCGTCGTGCCGATCGCCCGGAACGACTGCATGATTCCCCAGACGGTCCCGAAGAGGCCGATGAACGGGCACGCGGCGGCGGTCGTCGCGAGAAAGGTCATGAACTTGGTCAGCCGGGAAAGCTCGACGCCGATCGCCCTCTCGAGGGCACGCTCGATCCCGGAGATGTTGCGGATCAGGAACCGCTGGGAGAGCGTGACGCCGCTCGCCGTGGCGCCCGGGTCGTCCGGGCGGTTTGCCTTGACCTGGGCGTCGAGCTCCGCGTATCCCGCCTTGAACAGGGTCGAGAGCGGGGTCTCGGTGAGCTGGTTGGCCACGGTGTTGACCTCGGAGAACCGCCGCGACTTCCGGAAGAACTCGATGAACTTCTCGGACTGCCGCGACACCCTCCGGAGCCGGACGAACTTGGCGAAGATGATGATCCAGGACACGAGTGAGAAAAAGAGCAGGATGCCGAGGACGACCTTCGCGGTCGGCCCCGTTTCCTTGAAGAAGGAGAGGATTCCCTGTCCCTGGCCGAGGTTTTCGGCCGACACGGCCTGAAAACCGGCGGCGATCATCGGGATCGAACGTAACATAGTGAGCTGTCGGCTGCAAAGATCACGACGCCTCAGCTGTCGCTCACAGCTCTCGCGTCGAAGGCAGGAGCGCATGCGGGGAATGGACGTCAGAACAAGAGGCGTTGTTTCGAACGTGAAATCCGCCGTTCTCGCGGTCGCCGTCTTTTCGGCAGTCGCGCTTTTCCCGGGATCGACGCCCAACCTCGGAGCGTCGGCTCTCGCCGTCCCCGCGACGCCGGCGACTGCCGCGTCCTCGGGGCTTCCGGGCGACCATCCCGCCGAGATCTTTCCGGTCGAGAAGATCGTTCCCGGACTGAAGGGCTACGGCTTCTCGGATCTCGGCGGCGGAAAGGGCATCCAGCGATTCGACGTCGAGATGATCGGAACGTTGAAGCGCTACGCGCCGAAGCAGGACCTGATCCTCGCCCGGGTCTCGGGCGCCGGGTTGGAGCACTCGGGGATCATCGCGGGGATGAGCGGCAGCCCGATCTACGTCGAGGGCAAGCTCGTCGGAGCGCTCGCGTACGGGTGGCCCTTCTCGAAAGATCCGATCTGCGGAATCACCCCGATCCAGAGCATGCTCGACATCCGCCATGCCCCCGCGGCGGCGCCCGTTCCGATCGGCGGCCCGGCCGCGCGCGCGAGCCAGATGATCGCGATGTTCGCAGAGAGACGGTTCGACGGCGCTCTGGACGCGCTGCTCGCGCCTTTCCGGAATCCGGGAGGCGCCGCCTCGATGGCGAGCCTTCCGCTTCCCGTCTCGTTCGCGGGAGGAGCGGGCGGAGGACCGGGCTGGTTCTTCGACAAGGTCGCGGCGGCGGCGGGATGGATCGCCGCACCGGCGGGGTCCTCGGGAGAGTCGAAGAGGCAGAGTTCGAAGCTCGGAGCCGGCGAAGAACCCGTGCGGCCGGGGTCGTCTCTCTCGACGGTCCTTCTTTCCGGGGACATGTTGCTCGCCGCGACGGGGACCGTGACGTGGGTCGAGGGAGACTCGGTTCTCGCCTTCGGGCACCCCTTCCTCTCGATGGGACCCATCGACATGCCGATGGCTCGCGCGGACGTACTGACCGTGCTGCCCTCGGTCTACCGTTCCTTCAAGTTCGCGGACTCCGGCGCGGTGTTCGGGTCGGTCACCCAGGACCGCTCGACGGGAATCCTCGGGACCGTCGGATCGCGCGCGAAGCTCGTGCCGATCACCGTGCGGATCTCTTCGGACGAAGTGCCGACCCAGACCTACCGTTTCGAAGCGGTTCACAACTCGATGCTGACGCCCGTGCTCGCCGCGGTCGCGATCGACAACGTGTTGACGACGCTCGAGAAGAGGGCCGGCGAGCGGACGCTCGTCTGGAAGTCGGCGATCCGGACCCCCGATCGCAGCGTGCGGTGGGACACCGTGTTTTCGGGACTCGCGGCGCGCGAGGATGCCGTCACGTCGCTCGCGCTCCTGACGAACTACCTGATGGCCAACGAATTCCGCGACCTGCCGATCCTCGGAGTCGATGTCGAGATCGCACACTCCGACCGCCTGCAGAACGGCCGCATCATCAACGTCGAGCCGGCGAAGGAGCGGTTCCGGGCGGGCGAGCGCGTGCCGGTTCGAATCGAGGTCGTCGATTTCCGCGGCGGCTCGCGCCGGGTGACGCTCGACCTCGACGTCCCGGAGGACACTCCGCCGGGGCCGCTGACGGTCTTCGTCGGCGACGGGAATTCGGCGACCGCCTATGACCTCGCGGTCTACCCGGCCGACCCGCAGTCGCTCGACCAGGTCCTCGACTTCCTCGGCCGCATGCGGCCGCCGAACAGTCTGAACCTGATCGCGTACCGGAAAGCGCCCGGCGCCGTGGTGGCGGGGGAGGCCCTCCCGGCGCTGCCTCCGACAGTCGCCGCGCTCCTGCGCGACCGGGGTCCCGGGGACGGGACACCGAACCTCTCCTTCCTGCGCATCCAGTCGCGCTCCGTCGAGCAGCCCGTTCCGATCACCGGGTCGGTCCAGCTCAACCTGGAAGTGCTGCCCAACAACTGGTGAGAGCGCCCGCGACCGTTCGCGCCGCGGCGCTCGCCTGCGCGGCGCTCGTGCTCGTCGCCGGGCCCGCGTCCGCCGCCGCTGCGAAGATCTGGACGTCCGACTCGACCGCCGATTTCTCGGCGGGCGAGGCCAGGGGAATCGCCGTCACCGTCAACGGAGAGCTCGTCCTCGCGCGCGGTCTCGAGCGGGTCGAAGGGGTCGGCGAGGCCGTGCTCTACGACGCCGTCGAGGCTCCGGGTGGCATCGTGTACGTCGGGACGGGCGAGGCCGGACGGATTCTCCGGATCTCTCCCGGGGGCAAGGTCGATACGTACGCGACCCTTTCGGAGAAGCAGGTCACTTCTCTCGTGCTCGGGCCGGATGGCGCGCTCTACGCGGGCGTGTCGCCGGGCGGAAAGGTCTATCGGCTGGACGGTGGCAAGCCTTCGCTCTACTACGACACGAAGGCTCAATACGTGTGGTCGCTCGCTTTCTCGGGACCCGCGCTCCTCGTGGCGACCGGTCTGCCGGGGGAGATTCATCGCGTCGACTCCGCCGGGCGCGGCCAGCGCATCCACCAGGCAACCGACCCGCACGTCCGGACGCTCCATGCCGCGGGAGGCGAGGTGTGGGCGGGGACGTCGGGATCGGGTCTGGTCCTCAAAGTGGATTCCACGGGAAACGTCACGACCATCTTCGACTCCGGAAAGACGGAGGTGACGGCGATCGCGTCCGGCGGCAACGGCCGCGTGTGGGCGGCCGCCTCATCCTCCGAGTCGGGGGGAGCCGAACCCATCTCGACTCCGATGCCGCAGCCGCCGAAGCCGGCGCCCCGCCCCGCCTCCCCGGGAGAGGAGCCCCCGCGCGAGAAGGACAAGCCCGAGGTGACCGTGACCGTCGGCGCGCCACGGCTCGTTCCGGCCCGTCCGCCGACCCGCACCGGATACACCTCGGAGGTCGTGCTGTTCGAAAAAGGGGAGCCGCCGCGCGTCGTCTGGACGGGGTCCGACGAGATGGTCTTCGACCTCGGGGACGCGGACGGGGGCTCCGTCCTGGCAGCGACGGGTCCCAAGGGGCGCCTCTATCGCGTCGCCGCCGACACGTGGTCGCTCGAGCGGACCCTCGACGAGAAGCAGGTCTCGATCGTCGTCGGCGATGGGATCGCGACGAACGGCGCGAGCGCCTTCTATCGGTTGAGAGGCGGCCGGCGCTCGGGCGAGTATGTTTCGGCGGTGAAGGACACCGGGAGCACGAGCACGTTCGGCGCTTTCCGTTACGAGGGGGACGTGCCGGCGGGCTCGAAACTCGAGGTCGCGTTCCGCTCCGGAGAATCTTCCACGCCGGACACGACCTGGAGCGGCTGGTCGGAATACCGCGACGCCGCGACCGAGTCGAAGATCACCGCGCCGCCCGGCCGCTACCTCCAGTGGAAGCTCCGGATGACGACCGACGGCGCGACGCCGGCCATCCGGCGGATCGAAGCGGCTTATCGCAACCGCAACGCGGCGCCCGTGATCGAGGCGTTCTTCGCGATGGGGCCGAACGAGGTGTTCGCTCGATCCGCGGGAGGCGGCTCCAACGTGTTCGAGACGACGGCGCCCGACGAGAAAGGGATCTTCACGAGCCTGGAAGAGGCCCGGCCGGAATCCGCCCCACGCAAGCTGGTGCGCAAGGGATACCGGACGCTCACGTGGAAGACGACCGACTCCGATGGCGACACGGTCGTCCACTCGCTCGAGTTCCGGCCGGTATCCTCCACGCGTTGGGTTCCGCTGAAGTCGAACGTCCGCGAGACTTTCTTCTCCTTCGACACGACGTCGCTGCCGGACGGCGAATACGTGTTCCGGTTGACCGCGTCCGATTCGGAGTCGAACCCGG
>DASUAD010000448.1:0-7526 GCA_035763965.1 Thermoanaerobaculia bacterium
TCAAACCGGAGCGACGAGCTTTTTCTTCGGCGGGGTGCGGCGGTAGATCGCCTTGAGGGTTCGGACGGCGTCGCCGTAGCCGATCTCGGCAGCTTTGCCCCGGCGGCTCTCGGCGTGAAGAATCACGTCGTCCATCGAGAGAATCCCCGTGAGCGTTCCGTCCTCCGCGATCACCGGAAGACGTCGCACCTTCTTCTTCTGCATGGTCTGCAGCGCATCGGAGATGTCGTCCGACGGACCGCAGGAAAAGACCTCCCGGGACATCACCTCCCGGACGGGAATCCGGGACGGAAGAGTGTCCGCGGCGGCGACCGCGAGGCAGATGTCGCGGTCCGTGACCATTCCGATGACCCCATGCCCGGCGTCGACGATCGGCACGACCCCGCACCGGTTCTCGCCCATGACCCGGGCGACGTCTGCCAGCGACTCCTCGGGACCCGAGAACTTCACGTTCTTTTCCATGATCGACTGCACGTTCATGACTGCCTCCAATCTCGCACCCGCGCAGTCTGACTCGACGGCGCGATCCCATGCAGATTCAGGCGCATCAGTCCATTCGGCTCAGGGCGCAATCCGGCGCCTTTGATCGAGCCGGGTCCGGGTCAAAGACACCGAGGCTTCCACGCAGTAGCGGCCGTTCCGCGCGCTGCGGTCACTCTCCTGCCGCGAGTGGTCGAAGTTGAGCGAGTCGATGTTCTTCACGAGCTGGCGCCCGAGCGCGACCACCGCACGCGCAGCCGCATCCTCCCAGCTCCTCTCGGACTCTTCACGGACTTCGATGACCACCGGAACAGACATGGCGTTACCTCCTCGCTGCGTTCCGTACCTCCTTTTTCCCGACTCTTCTGGAGAGGGTTTGTATGCCGCTCGTTCACCGGGCGCCTGATTCAGGTGACCCACGCTTGCACGAAGGGTCCTCCGATTTCGAAAGTGGTGAGTTCGAATCATGTCGCTCCGCCGGAACCGGTCTACTCTGCAGCCTGTTCGTAACCAAGGCACGTTCCACCAGAACAGCCGGGGGACGAATCAGGGAGGCGCGAAGCACAGGTTGGGTCTTCGAGGACGCAGCCGGCCGTCGCGCCTCCCGATTTTTCGAGAGGGACATGAACGACGAACAGGACGTCATCGGCTTTCTGGGGAGCGACGGAGTCCTCTACTGCTCACGGGCCTGCGCTTCGAGGCTCGGGGTATCGGCCGGCTACGAAGTCGATCAGGATGAATACGAAAGTCTCGTCGAGAGCGAGTCGCTCCAGGGCGTCGGCGTGGGTCTCTGCCCGGGCTGCGGGGCGGAGTTCATCGTCACGTGGCCGGAGCGCGAGCCCAACTGATCTTCGTCGGGTTCGGGCGGACGCGCGGCGCAGAATCCGAACGCTCTCCGCCGAGATTCGCCGTCACGATCATCTCTATTACGTCCTGGACCGGCCGGAGATCTCGGACGCCGAATATGACCGTTTGTTCGCGGAGCTGGTCCGGCTCGAGCAGGCGTTTCCGGATCTGATCGAGCGGGATTCTCCGACGCGGCGCGTCGCGGGAGCACCGTTGCCGTCGCTTCCCGAGGTCCGCCATCTGACGCCCCTCCTTTCGCTCGAGTCCGTCGTCGACCCGGAAGACGTCCGACGATTCGACCGTCGGGTTCGGGAGGCTCTCGGCGGAGGCCCGGTTGCCTACGTCGCCGAGCCGAAACTCGACGGTCTGTCGGTCGAGGTCGTCTACGAACACGGTCGCCTCGCGCGCGCTTCCACCCGGGGCGACGGAGTCCGGGGCGAGGGCGTGACCGAAAACGTCAAGACGATCCGGTCCGTCCCGCTCCGGCTGCGAGGACATCGATCGCCACCCCGCGTTCTCGCGGTCCGGGGCGAAGTCTTCATGCCGCTGGCCGCCTTCCGCAGGTTGAACTCCGGGCTCGAGCGCCGGGGCGAGACCGTCTTCGCGAACCCTCGCAACGCCGCGGCTGGTTCACTCCGCCAGCTCGATCCGCGGATCACGGCCTCGCGGCGACTCGACATCCTGTTCTACGACGTCCTCGACCAGCGGGGCGGGCGCGCGCCGAAAACGCACTGGGAGGCGCTCGAAGAGATGCGGGTCTGCGGCCTACCCGTCAGCTCTCAACGCCACCGGCTCTCGACGTTCGAGGAGGTCTTCGCCTACCACCGCCGCATCGAGCGGCTCCGCGGGCGGCTGACGTTCGAGATCGACGGCATCGTGATCAAGGTCGACGACCTGGAGAGCCGGCGCCGGCTTCGCGAGACCGCGCGGCATCCGCGCTGGGCGCTCGCGTTCAAGTTCGCGCCCCGAGGCGAGGAGACGACGATCGAGCGGATCGTGGTCCAGGTCGGTCGAACCGGCATCCTGACGCCCGTCGCGGTTCTCGCTCCGGTGCGCGTGGGCGGCGTCACGGTGACCCGCGCCACGTTGCACAACCGCGCGGAGATCGCGCGCAAGGACCTTCGCGTCGGCGACCGCGTCCGCGTCGTTCGGGCGGGAGACGTGATCCCGGAAATCGTCGAGAGACTCCCGCGTCGCACGAGCCGCCGCGGGAGGCCGTTCGCGGTGCCGCGACGCTGCCCGGAGTGCGGTGCCCGGACCGTCCGGGAAGGACCGTTCGACCGGTGCCCGAACGGGCTTGCCTGCCGAGCCCAGCTCGCACGGGCGATCGAGCACTTCGGCAGCCGGTCCGCGCTGGACATTCGGGGGCTCGGCCAGAAAACCGTCGAGCAGCTCATCGCGAGCGGGCGGGTCCGGAGCGTTGCCGATCTCTTCGCTCTTTCGCAGTCGGACATCGGTCGGCTCGAGCGTTTTGCTGAGATCTCCTCCGGCAACCTGGCGCGCAGCCTCGCGAAAGCGAAAAGCGCCGAGCTCGCGCGGTTCCTCTACGCGCTCGGAATTCCCGAAGTCGGAGAGCAGACCGCTCGGGACCTCGCACGGTCTTTCGGCGACCTCCGGGCGATTCGCGACGCCGGCGAGAAGCGACTGATGGAGGTCGAAGGGATCGGCCCCAGCGTCGCGGAGAGCGTGGCCGGTTTCTTCCGCCGCGCCGGGAACCGAAAGGTGATCGACCGATGCCTCCGGTACGGCCTCCGGCTGCTCCCGCCGAAGCGCGCGGAGAGGGGTGCGCTCCACGGAGAGACCGTCGTGTTCACCGGGACACTCCGGTCGTTCCCCCGCGAGCGGGCGGAAGAGCTCACGCGTCGCGCAGGCGGCCGCGCCTCCGGCACGGTCAGCAGGAGAACGGACTACGTGGTCGTGGGGAGCGAGCCGGGATCGAAAGCCGATCGGGCGAAGGAGCTCGGCGTGCGGTTGCTGAACGAGAAAGAGTTCCTCGCTCTCGTCGGCGCGTGAAAGGCGGACGTCATGGACAACGTGGACATTGCGAAGCTCTTCGAGGAGGTCGCGGACCTTCTCGAGATCCAGAACGAGAATCAATTTCGTGTTCGCGCCTACCGCACGGCGGCGCGCACGATCGAAACCCTCGGTGAGCCGATCGCCGAGATCGCGAAGACGGATGGCCACCGTCTCTCCGAACTCCCGGGCATCGGGAAGGACCTCGCGGGAAAAATCGTCGAGATCGTCCGGACCGGCCACTTCCCGCTGCTCGAGGAGGTCACCCGGAAGGTGCCGGAGACCCTGGTCGAGATGATGCGGATCGAGGGGGTCGGGCCGAAGCGGGCCCGGCTGCTTTACGACAAGCTGGGATTGAAAACACTCGCGGACCTGGAGAAGGCGGCGCGCACGGGGCGCCTCGCGACCGTGCGCGGGTTCGGGAAGGTCCTGCAGGGGCGAATCCTCCGGGGCTGTGCGGAGCATCACGCCCGATCTTCCCGATGCCGCCTCTCGGAGGCGGACGTTCATGTGGTGCCGCTGCTCGACCACCTCCGCGGAGCCCGAGGCATCGAGAAGATCGATGTTGCCGGAAGCTACCGCCGTCGGAGAGAGACGGTCGGCGACGTCGATATTCTCGTCGCGGCCCGCCATGCCGCGGGAATCGCCGAGAGATTCGTCTCCTATCCGGAGGTCGAGCGCGTCCTTGCTCACGGGGACACGCGCTGCTCGATCCGGACGCGGTCGGGACTGCAGGCCGATTTGCGCATCGTTCCTCCGGATTCCTACGGAGCCGCTCTCCACTACTTCACCGGATCGAAGGCGCACAACATCGCGATCCGGACCCTCGGGGTGAAGAAGCACCTCAAGATCAACGAATACGGGGTCTATCGGGGGCGCCGGCGCGTGGGCGGCCGGACCGAAGAGGAGGTGTTCCGCGCGGTCGGCCTGCCGTGGATTCCTCCGGAGCTCCGCGAAGACCGGGGCGAGATCGAGGCGGCCCGCGAGGGGAAGCTCCCGAAGCTCGTCGAGCTCGGCCAGATCCGCGGCGATCTCCAGATGCACACCGATGACACCGACGGGAAGAACACGTTGTCGGAAATGGTCGAGGCCTGCCGGGCCCGCCATTACGAGTACATCGCCATCAGCGACCACACGAAGGCCGTTCGGGTCGCCGGCGGTCTGACGCGCTCGGGGTTCCACAACCAGTTTCGGCGGATCGAGCGTCTCGCGAGCCGACTGCGCGGGATCACCATCCTGAAGGGAGCCGAGGTCGACATTCTCGACGACGGTCGTCTCGACCTGGACGAAGAAACTCTCCGAGAGCTCGACGTCGTCCTCGTCGCTGTGCACTCGAAGTTCCGGATGACCGAGGCCGCAATGACGGAGCGCGTGCTGCGAGCGCTCTCGCATCCCCGCGTCAACGTGTTGTGTCACCCGACGGGTCGGATCCTGGGACGCCGGGAGCCGTACGCGATCGACATGGCTCGCGTGGCCCGTGCGGCAAGCGACCTCGGCGTGCTGCTCGAGATCAATGCACAGCCGGACCGCCTCGACCTGACCGACGTCCACGTCAAGATGGCGCGGGAGGCAGGCGCCCGTTTCGTGATCTCGACGGACGCCCACCGGGTCGCCGAGCTCGATTTCATGCGATATGGAGTGGACCAGGCGCGGCGCGGCTGGTGCACGGCGGCGGACGTCGCGAACACGCGGCCTCTGGAGAAGCTCCGTCGGATGCTCGAGAAGCGGCCGCGGCTGGCTCCGGTCGTCCGGCTGGCGCGGCCCTCCGCTCCCGGTCGTTCCGGCACCGCGGCCTCCCGGAGTCGCCGCCGGCCCCTCGTCAGTACAAGGTGATCTGACCTTCGAGGAGCTCGCGCCACAACGTTTCCAGGCGGTCGAGCTCGGCTCGGGCGATTTCTTCGACCTGCCCGCCGACGTCCGCCGGCCGGCGACCGTCCCGGAGCCTCACCCGGACATCGGCGATCTGGGGGTCCGCGATCGATCGCCCGATCTGGCTCACGAGACAGCACTCCGAGGCAGCAACGCCCGAGATCCCCGCGACCACGGATTCCGCGATTCGTCGGCTGGCGATCTGGTAGAGCTTCCCGACGTGGGACACCGGGTTTTTGCCCGCGGCCGCCTCGAGGGTCATCGGACGATAGGGGGTGATCAAGCCGTTCGCGCGGTTTCCCCTGCCGGCTTCTCCGTCGTCGCCCGCCTCGGCGGAGGTGCCGGTGACCGTCATGTAGACCTTCCCATGCCTCGGATCGTCGGCCGCATTGACCTCGACGGAGACCTCCCCTTCGGTGACGCCTCTCGCCGCGTCGAGCGCGATCCCGCGAGCCCGCTCCTTCTTGTCGAAATAGTCCGCTTCGCCCGCGAGGAACCGCCCCACGAAAGCACAGGAGACCGTGAGCCGGATTTGCCCCGCCCGTCGGATCCCCATCACCTTGACGTCCTCGCCGAGCTCCGGTGCAGCCGCCTTGACCTCGCTCGAGTTCAGCCGCGCCTCGACGGCCGCCACCGTCTTCTCGAGGTCGGTCGGCGGCGCAAAGCCCACTCCGATCGAAGTGTCGTTTGCCAGCGGGACGCCCTGTCGCTCGCCTCTCGAAAAGAGATCGAGAAGATCGACGGATCCGGGACGCGCCAGGCACCGAATCCGGACGTGACGCTCCGGATCGAGGGCGTGGAAGGTCCGGCGGAACCAGGAGCGTGAGGCCTCGATCGCGAGATCCTCGACGGGAACCTCGACCCCCTCGAGCTCGCGGGTGGCACGGCCGGCCAGAAAGATCTCGATCGGTTCCACGACCTCCCCGCCGCCGAAGGCCGGGCGGGCGGATCCGGCGCACAGGAGAACCTTGTCGACGTTGTGGTGGAGCACCATGCCGAAGCGCTCGAGGTAGAAGCGAGAGAGAGAGACCGAGAACTCCTCCGCCACACCGTCGCAGATCGTGTCGGGATGGCCGCGGCCTTTGCGCTCCACGACCTCCACTTCGAGCTCCTCGACGGGAGGCTCCCGGATCGGACCGACGTTCAAGTGCATCTCGGCCTCCGTTTCACGATGGCGTGTCGGCGGCGGTGGATCGTCTATAGATTCTGAGCCGCGGGTCCCAGTCGACGACGCCCGTGGCGTCTCGGGGCAGGCGTTCTTTCAAGCCGACGACGAGCGCGCCGCCTTCCGACAGCTCGGACAGCAGCCGCTCGAGCGTCTCCCGCTGCAGCGGCTCCGCGAAGTATGTGAAGACGAGGTTGCGACAGAGGATCAGATCGAAGGGGCCGCGCTCCACTTCCCGACGGACGTCGCCTCTGTGGAACTCGACCCCCGCGCGGAATTCCGGACGGAGCTCGTAGAGGCCGCCGGACCGGGTGAAAGCTCTCTCGAGCCAGGCGCTCGGAAGCTCGCGGAGGCTCGACGCTCCGTATCGGGCTGCGCGAGCGCGTTCGAGAAGCCGCTCGTCGACGTCCGTCGCGACGACCGCGAGGGAAACGTCGGGAAAGCGGCCCGCCACCTCGAGATTCCACAGGATCTTCAGGCTGTAGGGCTCTTCGCCGGATGCGCATCCCGCGCTCCAGGCGCGCAGTTCGGGCGCGCCTCGGTTTCTCGCAGCGGTCGCGAGCGCCGGCAGAACGTCGATGCCGAGCCGATCGAAGACCATTCGATCGCGAAAGAGCCGTGAGATCGGAATCCGGCAGAAGGAGTCGAGCAGGCTCCACTCGTCGGAGTGGGTCTCGAGAAAGCTGCGGTACGCATCGAGATCGGGCAGCTTCAACTCCTGGATTCGGCGGCCGACGCGGCGGCACACCTGCCGCCGCACGCGGCGAAAGCCGGACCAGTCGAGCGTCAGCCGGGGAAGCGCCCATTGAAGGAACTCGGCGCACGTCAACGTTGCGTCACCGGCCGCGATGTTCATCTCTTCGGCAGGCCGGGGAGGTGATTCAGTGGGCTCAGGCGAGGACTGCCGGGCCGGGTCTCGACGAGCGGAATCCTCCGCGGGAGGCAGAAGGATGGTCGTTTTGCATCAGGCATGCGCGGCGCGGGAAGGCTAGTCTCTGGGCGAGGGGAAAGACCATGAGACTGCGCGACATCATGCACACGAAGGTCGAGACGGTGACCCCGCGAGAGTCCGCGGCGGTGGCTTTCGAACGGATGCGCCGCGCGAGGATCCGGCACCTCGTCGTGCAGGACGGCAAGAAAGTCGTGGGTGTGT
>DASUAD010000449.1:0-6864 GCA_035763965.1 Thermoanaerobaculia bacterium
CAGGTTCCTCCGTTACTGGCGGCTCGTCGAGCCGTTCTCCGGCGCCATACGCTGGAGTCTCCTGCGCGGCGTCAGAAGAAAATCCCTCTCCCCGCATTTGGGGAGAGGGGCGGGGTGAGGGGGTTTGCCCCACGCCGCTCTACTTCTTCCTCGTGTACTTGAAGACGCCCGTCTCGTCCTTGCCCGCCTTGCGATGAGTCCACTCCTGCGTGAAGTGGTCGGCGTCCTGGAATTTCACGACGAGCCTGCGCATGTGCTCGGCCTGCGGGCCCGGGAGGTTCGTCACGTCGATGAAAGAGAAGGCGACGGTGTCGCCGTTCAGGGCGTCCGCTCTCATCCGCGGCTGATTTCCGTCCGAGCAGTAGTGGGTCATCATCACCCGCGCCCCATCCGGGTGATACATCGTGATCATTTCGTGGCTGTCGTCGGGAGCGTTCATCCTCTCCATCAACGACGTCCCGCCCGAGACGAGCTGGTAGGAGACCTTCACCGGCATGGTCATCTCGCCGTGCTTCATCGTCCCTTCCCAGTCGCCGACGAGGGACTTCATCTTTTCCCACGCCGGGTTCGTCCCGGGCGCCGCGGAAACGCCGACCGCCAGAGCCAGAAGAACCGTGAACGCGATCGAGAACGTCCGGATCGGTTTCATGAAGCACTCCTTTCCAGAATGTAACGGCCGAGCCGGTCGAGGCAACCGGACCAGCCCTTGTTGTGGTTGTCGCGTGATGCCGCGTTGGGGAATCTCTCGTGGGTCAACACGAGCTCCGTCGATTCGCCGCGATCGAAAAACTCGAGGGTCACAATCGTATCCTCGGTACCCCTTTCCGGATGGTTCTCCCACTTCCAGGTGAAGACGAGCTTCTCCGGCGGGCGCACCTCCCGGTACTCGCCGGCGACGATGTGGCTGCCGTCCTCTTTCCTCATGTCGACGCGGTATCGCCCTCCCGGCCGCGGATCGAACAGAAGAACCTGCGTGTCGTAGGCGTCGTCCGGCGCGAACCAGCGCTTCAGCGCTTCCGGCTCCGTCCAGGCGCGGAAGACTTTCTCGCGGCTCGCCCGGAAGGTTCGCGTGATCCGGAGCGCCGTTTCGGGGATCGGATGCGCGATTGCCATGTCGCTTCCTCCTCGAGCTCATTGCTCAGATATTCCGCGAGCCGGTTGAGGCTCTTCTCCCAGAAAGCGCGGTGTTGCGCGATCCAGTCGGCGGCGGTCGAGAGGGGCTTGGGATCGAGCCGGCAGTGGTGCACCCGCCCCTCGCGACGGCGCTTGAGGAGCCCTGCGTCCTCGAGAACCTTGAGGTGCTTCGAGACGGCGGGAAGCGAGATGTCGAAGGGCTTCGCGAGATCCGTGACGCGGGTCTCGCCGAGCGCCAGGCGCGCGAGGATGGCGCGCCGGGTCGGATCCGCGAGTGCCGCAAAGGAGCGATCGAGAGAATCCGAATAGTTAACCACTAAGTTAACTATTACAGCGTGGGAAGACGGCTGTCAAGACCTGATTCGGTATGCTCCCGCCGTGGCGCGGACGCAGCGGATCTTCCTTCTTTCCCCCGCCTACTGCGGCGGAGAAAGAGCCCGCCTTTTCCTGGACCCGCGCACGGAGTTCGAGCTGGCCCGACGGGTCCGGTCGCCCGAGGGAGCGCCGATCGGGGAGGTCTTCAGCTTCCTCTCCGGCCTGTACTTCCGGGGCAAGCTCGCGTACGCACAGGAGTTCGCGGCCCCTCCGCGCGGGGTTCCCGGGGCGCTCGTCATCACGCCCAACGAAGGCCTTCGGATCCCGGAGGAGCCCGTCACGATCGCGCGCCTGAAGCGGTTCGCGCGGGGCGACATCCACGAGAAGAAGCGCAGCTACCGCCAGCCGCTCCTGCGCGACGCACGCCTCATCGCGGAAGCCGCCGGCGAGGGCTGCGACATCGTGCTGCTGGGCTCGGTCGCGAGCGGCAAGTACGTCGACGTTCTCGTCAACGTCTTCGGAGAAAGACTCCTCTTCCCGATCTCCTTCGTCGGGCGCGGCGACATGAGCCGCGGCGGGCTGATGCTTCGCTCCGCACGGGCGGGCGTCGAGCTCGACTACGTCTCCGTCGTCGGCGCCATCCGGCACGGTCCGCGCCCGCCGAAGCTGCCGCCGCTGCCGCGGCGCCCGGCGGAACCACGCCCGTGAGCCGGCGCGGTCCGGCAACCCGCGACTACCATCCCTCCAGGCGGCGTTCCACTTCCCCGAAGCCGTCGTCCCGCCGTCGCCCTGCGGCGAAGCTCGTCATCCCCCGGGACTCCTCCGACGTCGTCATTGCGATCGGCGACCGCGAGGTCAAACTGACGAACGTCAACAAGCCGTTCTGGCCGGAGCTCGGAATCACGAAGGGAGACCTCCTCCAGTACTACGCCGACGTGGCAAAGTGGCTGATCCCGCACCTCACGGACCGTGCGATGGTGATGAAGCGGTACCCACACGGCGCTGCGGGGGAGTTCTTCTTCATGAAGCGCGCGCCGTCGCCGAGACCCGACTGGATCGAACTGTGCTCGATCGAGCACGGGTCGGGCAACGTCATCGACTTCCCGATCGTTCAGGATCTGCCCGCGCTCCTCTGGGTGATCAATCTCGGCTGCATCGATTTGAACCAGTGGTACGCGCGGTGCGACGACGTCGACCGCCCCGACTACCTGCACTTCGACCTCGATCCGGTTCCCGGCGCCGACTTCGGAAAAGTCATCGAGACCGCGCTCCTGGTCCACGAGTCGCTCGATTCCCTCGGCATGCCGAACTACCCCAAGACGACCGGATCGAAGGGGATTCACGTGTACGTCCCGATCGTGCGGGGGCCGACCCAGAAACAGGTGTGGACGTTCGCGAAGGAATTCGCCCGGCAGATGGAGCTGCGCAAGCCGGATCTCGTCACGGCGGAGTACAAGGTCGCCAAACGGCCGGAGGGCCGCGTCCTCGTCGACTACAACCAGACCGCGTGGGGACGGACGCTCGCGTCGATCTACTCGGTCCGGCCGAAGCCGCGAGCGACGGTGTCTACCCCCGTTACGTGGAAGGAGCTCGAGCGCGGGGTCGCGATCGAGGACTTCCGGATCGACAACGTGCCCGCGCGCCTGCGCAAGCTGGGAGACCTGTGGGAGCCGCTGCTCGCGAAGGCCGGACGGGTGAAGCTCGACCAGTTCTTCTGAAGGTCCGGCGCGCCGGTGAGCTTGACATCGCCATCAATCAGCATATATGGTTGCCATATGTCACGCGTCCAGAAGACGACCGTTTATCTCGGAGAAACGGACTATCGCCGGCTCAAGGCGATCGCCCGGGAGCTCGGGCGTCCCCCTGCCGCTCTGGTTCGTGAGGCCGTCGCCGAATTCGCAAAGGCCCATGCCCGCCACAGGAAGCCGCGCTCTGTCGGCGCCGGCCGCAGCGGGCGAGGCGACGTCTCCGAGCGGGCAGAAGAGCTTCTTTCGGGTCTGTCGCGGGATCGGTGATCGTCGCGGACACCGGCGCGATCATCGCGCTCATCGACGCGGATGATCGGCACCACCGTCCTCTCCGCGCGCTGTTCGAATCCAAGCCCGACGCGTGGATCCTGCCCTGGGCGATTCTTCCGGAGGTGGATTACCTTCTCGCCGCTCACGTCGGACGTCGTGCCGAGGAGGCTTTCGTGGCAGACCTGGCTGCCGGCGCTTTCGCAGTCGAATGGGGGAATGAGACGGACCTTGCGGAAGCGAATCGGATCTGCCGGCGTCACAAGACGCTTTCTCTTGGGCTGGTCGACGCGGTCGTCATGACCGTGGCGGAAAGACTACGTGCGGACGCGATCGCGACTCTCGATCTTCGACATTTCGGGGCGGTCCCGGTCAAGGGAAACCCGAAACTCTATCCGCGCGATCTTTCGTAACGAATGCGTCTGGTCGGAGGACTAACCTCGACCAGGTCGCGAAGAGCGGCCGCAAGAGCCGCTCAGGCTTGCACGCGAAGTTGGACTGCTGCGGGTGCAGGTCCGTGGGACCTGTCCCCGCGACTTTGCTAGATCGTGATCGTCTGCCCCTCGAAGCCCTTGAACGAGAAGCTGCAGATCTCCCGGTACGTTTCGCGCTGCTCCTCGAGGATGCCGACGGCGATTTTCTCGCCGAGCTTGACCGACTCCCAGTAGTCCGAGCGGTAGTGGATGCCCGCGCCGTTCCGTCCGATCGCGACGTTCGCCGCGAGTTTGTCGAGCTCGTTCTCGACGGTCAGAGCCGGTCCGGCGTAGGCGAGCAGCGCCGTCCCCGAGGCGTCCGGCACGACGGCGCGCGGCAGCTCCCAGGAGCCGTCGAACCAGGCTTTCAGGATCGTCACGCACGCGCCGGCGACCGTCGCGTGTCCGGCGCCGTACGACGGGTGCGTCGGGGAACCTTCCGGCGCGATCGTCGGCAAGAGGTACGTGCCGTTGCGCGAATACAGAGCATCGAGCGCGGCGGAGTTGAGGACATCCTGGCTGACGGGGTAGCTCCGGCCGGTCCGCGTGTGATGCACCAGTCCCGCGTACGCCTCCGGCCGAAGCCGCCGGTGAACGAACCACTTCTGGTACCAGATCGCTTTCAAGGCGCGCGACGCAACTTCCGTGACGAGCGAGAGGACGTGCGGCCCACCGAACGTCCCGAATCCGATCTGCGTGGCGGAATCGCGGTAGGGCACCCCCGGCGCAACCGGGGCTCCGAGGTCGAGAAGAATCAGGCACGCCTGGTGGTACGCCTGGTAGAGCGCGTCGACGTGGACCCACTGCGCCATGTCGCGCAGGTTCCGTATGTAACGGGGCGTCGAGTCGAGGGTGTACGAGTAGTCTTCGAACCCGTTCTGGGACGCGAGCCAGTCCTCGTAGCGGAAGAGGAACTCCGTGCCCGCCGGGAGCGTCCAGACCCGCTGGGCGACCGTGAGCGCTCCCATGTGGAAGCCCTGCCACAGGAACTGGGACAGGTAGGGCCCGATGAGGTCGCCCGGAGTCGAGCCGCGGAAGATCGTGTCGGCGGTGACCTGACCGGCCGATTTGGGTCCGCGGAAGTCCGGAAATCGGCTGAGGTCCGCCGCCGCTGCCGCGATGATCGGGCTCGAGCCGTAGTCGGAAAAGTGCACGTCGCGGGCGAGCGCCATCCAGTAGACCTCTCCGAGCTCCGATCCGCCTTCGGCGCTCGCGATGGTCGGGGCGGGCGGCTGGGCGAGATGGTGGGAGTCCGGACCTTCCAGGTCGAACGCCATACCGGAAAGCGGGTTCGTCAGCTTGCGGCCGAGACCCATCGGTAGAGCTTCGAAACGCGCTATGTCCCCGGTCCGGAGCGCGTCGAGAAGGCTGTCGTACGCAGCGGGGTCGACTTCGCCGAACGCGTTGTGGGGAAGGCCCTTCGAAAAGTTCGCAATCCGGTTCGGGTACAGCTCTTCTTCGCCGTTGGGCGTCTGAGACACAGCGAGTCGGTCGCGCGCGCGCTCGGCAGCCCGCATCCGGATTTCGAACGCGCGCGTGGTGCGCGCGGCCGGCGTGTCGAGAAGTCCTCCGACGTTCTTTCCCGGAGCGGAAGGTTCTTTCGCGACCGCAGCCGACGCCGAGGCGCTCAAACCGATGATGGATGCGGCGCCGATCCCGAGCTGGCCGAGGAAAGAGCGGCGGTCGACGCCGTCGGGGTCCGGTGATTGCGACGACATGGTCATCTCTCCTGTGGTGGGTGGCGGCGATTGTGTCTCAGGAAGGGGTCGGGAGCAATCGCGGCGCGACGCCGGTTCACGGCGTCGGAGTGGGAAGGGGCCGCCCCTCTTCGTCTTCGTAATAGACGCCGGGCTTCTGCGTTGCCGCCGGAGTCGGCGTGCGCCGCGGGCGCGTCGATCGGGGGGAGGGCGAGAAGGCGGGTGTCGTGACCGGAGTCACCGAAGGCGTCACCGCGACGACCGTCGGAACGTACTGCTCGTACAGCACGCCCGGCGAACGCTCCGGGCGCGGACTTTCCGGCGTCACCACCCGCATGACCGCGACCGTCGGCGTCGGGCTGGGCATCGGGACGGCGGTGCGCGCCGCGGGGGCGGCGGGCGGCCGGACGGGCGTGGACGTTGGAGGCGCCGGCGCAGCTGGAACGAACACCTCGGTCGGCGCGGGCACGGGCGTCACGATGCGCGCGACCGTGTGCTTCGTCGTACGGCAGTTGGGAAGGATGAGGAGCGCCGCGCCGACGACAGAGGCGAAAACGAGCAACCGTCTCAAGCGGCCTGAATCATACCCTCCGCCAGCCTCCCTGACCCCAATCCTCTCCCTGCCGAGATCGAGAACTCGGCCGAACGGTCCGTCTTCGTTGATCTACCTGGCCGTCGACCAGTAGAGAGCGTTGAACAGGAACGGAAACGTCCCGTGCGTCTGCGCGCGGTGCTGGGGACGAAAGCCAAGCAGAACGATCTTTCCTTTCCCGTAAGTTGTCGCGACCGCGGCGGTACGCCGCGCGAGGCGGTCTTCGCCCCGGATCCAGCCGGACAGGAGAACGTCGCGCGGGGATTCCGGATACGCCGCGAGCACCCAACGCTCGAGCTCGGCGCCCCCGAGGGCGGTCTGGAAGGCCGTCGAGTCGTTCACGAACGCCGCAACTTCCAGCGGGAGTCCGTAGGTGACCGGGTGTCCCGGCGTCACCCGGATTCGCACGAGTGAGCCGGCCGACGAGAAATCTTCCGGCTTGGCCCGGTAAAGGACGTTGCGCACGGGGACGTTGAAGTTGTCGATGACCCAGTCGCAAGCGGAGTCGAACGCGACGAGCGTTCCGCCCGCCTCGACGAAATCGGCGATCGCCTTCGCGCCCTCCTTCTCGAGCCCGCCGGCGTACTCGGCAGGAAGGTCGGCACAGTAGCGCATTTCCCCTTCTTCGACGCGCGGTC
>DASUAD010000450.1:0-4938 GCA_035763965.1 Thermoanaerobaculia bacterium
GCGGAACGTCTCGCACCCGAGGCCGACCGGTACCTCGAGCGGGTGCGTTTCGATCCCACGCACTACGTGCGGCATCCGGTTCTCCTGTGGGAGGACTGGGAAGTGATGGTGATCGGATGGGAGGCGGGCCAGATCACCCCGATCCACGATCACCGGGGCGTTCTCGGGGGGATGGCGATCCTCTCCGGCAACGTCGTCGAAGAGCGATTTGCCGTCCCCCGGGACCTGCCGCAGCTGGCCGACTCGCGGGTGCGGCCCGAGGGCGATCTGTCCGAGACCGGCCCGACCGTTCTGCATCGACTGGTCCCGCGCTCTCGAGCAGTGTCGCTTCATATCTACCGGCCGCCGCTGCGCACGATGGGGATCTGGGACGTGCGCGGAGGTTTTCAGGAAATCCGCCCGTCGGAGTTCGACGTCGGCGAGGAAGTCATCGCCCGAGCCGTCGCCGCCGAAAGGAACTCCCCGGCTTCCGTGGGCTGACGGATCATCCGGGGCCCGGCCCCGGCACGCCCTTCGGTTTCGGCCGGGCACGGAAATTGTTATTGGAGCCGGAGCGGGCGCAGGCGCGGAGGCTTGCCCCTCCGGAGGTTTCGGGAGTGCCGGGCCATGCCCGGGAAGGGGGTCACATGAGACGGATTTCCACCTTGTCGGCGGCCGCTTTTCTTGCGGGTCTGCTCGCCGCGGGAGGTTGCTCGACGAATCCCGTCACCGGGAAGTCCGAGCTCGTCCTCATGTCCGAGCAGGAAGAGATCGCGACCGGCAAGCAGTACTACTCGATCACCACGCAGCTCTCCGAAGGCGAGACGCCGCACCGGAACGTGCAGGAGCTCGTCATGCGCGTCGGAATGAGGATGGCGCGCGCGTCCGAACGCCCTGACCTGCCATGGCAGTTCAACGTCGTCGACTCGAACGAGCCGAACGCGTACGCGCTGCCCGGAGGCAAGCTCTCGATCACCCGCGGGTTGATCTCGAAAATGGAATCGGAGGACCAGCTCGCGTCCGTGCTCGGGCACGAGATCGGCCACGTCACCGCGAGGCACGCGGTGGTTTCCGCCAGCCGCCAGCAGCTCCTCGGCGCGGTGCTCGGCGTCGGAGGCGCCGTGCTGCAGACCACAGGAACACCGGGGGCCGGCGCCATCCAGCTCGCCAGCCAGATCGGAGCGACGCTCCTCGTCCAGAAGTACTCGCGCGACCAGGAGCGGCAGGCCGACGAGCTCGGAATGAAGTACATGACGGCCGCCGGCTACAACCCGCGCGCGTTCGTCGAGACCATGCGGATTCTCCAGGCGGCCTCGAAGCAGGAGCCGTCGAAGTTCGAAACGCTGTTCGCGAGCCATCCCGTCACCTCCGAGCGGATCGCGACGGCCGAGCAGAGACTCGCGAGCGGGTACACCGAAGCGCAGACCCGTCCGGCGAACACGGCCGAGTTCCGCCGGGCGATCGCGCCGCTCAAGGACGAGGCACCTGCTTTCGCGCTCGCCGACGAGGCGAAGGAGCTGGCGAAGAATCGCCGGATACGCGAGGCCGAGGAGAGACTCGCGCGAGCCGTGTCGATGGTCCCGGGCTCGCCGATCCTGAACGCGCTCTGGTCCGACACCCTCTACGACGCGGGAGACTATCGGCGTTCCGAGGAGATCTCCGGCCGGGCGAACACGTTGAACCCGCAGCTCTACTACGGGCGGCTCGTGAACGGCGCCGCCGACTGGCGGCTGCGGGACCTGCGCGGAGCTCTCGAGCAGCTGAACGCCGCGGAGAAGCTCGTTCCGGACACGGTGCTCGTCGCCTATTTCGCGGGAAGAACGCTCGAAGACCTCGGCGACCGGGAGGCCGCCGCGAAGCAATACGCGAAGGTCGCTCAGTCCACCCAGGGCCAGGGGGAGTACGGCCAGTACGCCGTCACCCGCCTGCGCGAGTGGGGTTACCTGACGCAGTAGCGCGGCCGTAGACGCACGCCCACTCCCGGCCCCAGGCGTCCGTGACGCGCTCGACGAGCCGCTCGCCGGCGCGCGGGGATCCGGGAGCGGCGACCCGGAACGCGCGATCTCGTCCTCGCGCCGCGGGCGACTCGTCCGGAGTGGCGGGGTCGAGCCGGTACCGCCAGACGCCTTCGACCGTCAGGGCGTAGTGCCCGAGCCCCGGCTCCATCGCGACGCGTCCGTATCGGCTCCAGCGCGCTGCCGCTCGCCCGAGCAGCGTGTCCTGCCCGCCGAACGCATCGAAAGCCGGTCGGCCCTCGGCCCAGGTGACGAGAGCGTCGCGGGCCCCGAGGGCACTCGCAGCGGCCGCGAGTCCGACGAGGACGATTCCGAGCACGCGGCGCCGGCTGCGCGCGAGGTGGAAGAGCGACAGCATCCCCCCGGCGACCGCAACGGCCGCGACGCTCGTCAGGTATCCGAACCGCATCCCATTCGGGAGGTCCGCCTGTCCTCCGGCGACGTTTGCGGCGAGCGCCGCGCCTCCGTGCGCGAGGAGGAGCGCGGAGAGGTCCTCGCGAGGACGGACCACCGCGCGCGCGAGCGCGAGAGCGAGGGGAATGCCGAGGAGCCCGAGGCGTGACCGGCCGGGCAGGTCGTGCCGCGCGATCGGATCGCCGAGAAACCACGGCGCCACCAGCGCCTCCGCCGCCGCCGCGAAAGGGGGAAGGATGCTCTTCGTCCGCTCGATCTCGAGGCGCACGTTGTGGTCCGCAGTTCGCGCGAAGTAGGCAGCCGTGCGCCCCTCCCGGAACGCGAACAGCGGGGCGACCGCAACCAGGAACCCGGCGGCGAACAGCAGGGGAACGCGCAGGCGAGCGCGGATGCTCTCCCCCGCGGAGGGCCACGCGGCGAACGCGAGCAGCGCCGCGGCCGCGATCCAGGAAGACAGGTAGACGTGCGCGGCGACTCCGACGGTCGCCCCTGCCGCGGCCGCAGCCGGAGCGGAACGACGGCGCCGCGCCGTCACGAGGAGGACAGCCGCGGCATCGACCAGCGGCGTGATGACGATCGCGTAAGACCAGCGCGACAGGATCAGGTGCCACCTCAAGCCCGCCAGAATCAGCGCGACGAGCGTTCCCCCTCCCCGGGGCAGCAGCGCGCGGCCGAGAAGCGTCCCCGTGACGAGCGAGAGAGCGCCGGCGAGAGCGAAGAGGAAGCGCACGCCGAACACGGTCGTCCCGAAAAGCCCGAGCGAGAGCCGGTAGACCTCGAGGTACAGGACCCCAACGGCACCGAACGGCCTGGCCACTCCGAAAGGGTGAGGGCGGACCGAGTCGGCGAAGTCCCCCGGCCCTCCTTCGAGGGCGAGAGCCGCCGGCACGAGCGAGACGTCGTCGATCCAGAGAGACGCCGGAATCCGGTCGAGTTCGAGGAACCGGATCGCCGCGCCAGCGGTGATCGACCCAACGGCGAGGAGGACAAGCGCAATGCGGCGGAACGGAAGCGCTTCGGGTTGCGGGGGGAACCACGGGCTGCGCATCCAGAGCAGGAAGAGCGCGGCGGCGAGCGCTCCGGCCGCCGCTGTCGCGGAGAGAAGACCCATCCAGAGGAAGAACCGAACCATCGCCCAGCCGGGCTCGGGGTCGAGGAGTAGCCCCGGCCGGATCGCCTCGACGAGGCGCTCGCCGACGACGAGGGCGACTGCCGAACCCACGATGACTGCCGGGACGCTCCTGCGCGACAGGATTCTCGAAGATGTCATGCGGGCGGTCGGGCGCCGATGACGACCGCCCAATCCCGGCCCCAACCGTCGCGGACTCGCTCGACGACCCGCTCTCCCTCGTTCAACGTCGCGGGCGGACGGGCGATGCGGAAGAAGCGGTGCTCGCGTTTTTCCCCGCCGGCCGGCCGGGCCGGGTCCGGCTCCGGGCTCAGACGGTAGCGGCGAACCGTGTCGATCGTCATGTCGGACCGACCCAGCCCCCGGGAGACGCGAACGCTCCCGTAGCGCTCCCAGCGCGCGGCCGCGCGGCCGACGAGCGTGTCCTCACCGTGAAAGCTGTCGAACGTCGCACGGTGATCGGGCCATCGGAGGAGCGCGTCGCGGGCTCCGGCCGCCCCGCTCACGCCGAGAAGACCGATCGCGGCGACGGCGGCGGCCCTCCGGAACGCGGCGGGCGCCAGTCGAACGAGCTCGAGAGTCCCCGCGGCGGCGGCGACCGCGGTCAGCGTCGTCAGATAACCGAAGCGGAACCCGTTCGGATGTCCGGCCTTTCCTCCCGCGACGGCGCCGGCGAGAGCGAAGCCGGCGTGGAGGAGGAGAAGGCCCGAGAGCTCCTCGCGCGGCGAGGCAAACGCGCGCGCGAAAGCGATGGCGACGGGAATGCCGACGATCCAGCCGAGCCGCGAGCGGCCGGGAAGGTCGTGCCAGCCTTCCGGATCCGGCAGCAGCCAGGGGGCGATCAGGGCGTCCGCCGCAACGGAGAACGGCGGGAGGAACGACTTCGCGTATCGGACTTCGGCGAAGACGCTGTGCCGGGTCGTTCGCCCGAAATAACCGTGCGTGCGCCCCTCGCGAAAAAGGAAGAGCGGCGCGACGACGACGAGAAATCCGGCGAGGCAGAACGCCAGCCGCCGCGCCCGGCTGGCGGCGGTGTCGCGCGGCGCGCCCGGCCAGAGGCAGAACCCGAAGAGCGCGGCCACCGCAATCCACGCCGCGAGGTAGAAGTGGGCGCCGATTCCGACGAGCGCGCCTGCCAGAGCAGCAGGGCCTGCGCGCTGCCGCCGTCGGGCCAGGATCAGGAGGAGCGTCGCGACGTCGACGAGGGGGACGAGCACGATCGAGTGCCATCCGAACCGGGAGAGGATCAGATGCCAGCGAAGACCGGCGAGAACGAGGGCGGCGACGGCCGCCCCTCCGGCCGGCAGAAGCGCGCTCGCGAGCAGCGTCCCGGTCACGAGCGACAGAGCCCCGCCGGCAAACGAGAGGAAGCGGACTCCGAAAACGGTCGTGCCGAAGAGG
>DASUAD010000451.1:0-2016 GCA_035763965.1 Thermoanaerobaculia bacterium
GCGGTCGCCCGAAGCTGTCGAGCCGGCGGCGCACCGCTTCGGCGGGCTCTTTCGACGAGAGCTCGCGAAGCGCGTCGAGATTCTCGACCTTCTCGCGGAGGAAGTGACCCGGAGGCAGCGGCTCGAGGTTTTTCTCGGCGGAGACGAGAGAGAGCGGGACGCGCGCGTCGCCGACTTCCAGGCGGATGACGTCGAGAGCCGGGTTCATCTCGACGATGCGGCCCGCTCCGCGACCCGCGAGGAAATAGACCGCGCCCGGCGAGAACCGGAGCCATCGCGCCACGCGGCGCGCGGTCTCGGAGGGATCGGTCGATCCGGCGATCGGGTTCTGCGCCATCACGGCGGCGAG
Organism: Thermoanaerobaculia bacterium; assembly: GCA_035763965.1. Lineage (GTDB taxonomy): Bacteria > Acidobacteriota > Thermoanaerobaculia > UBA5066 > Gp7-AA6 > Gp7-AA6. The sequence continues at coordinate 350 of DASUAD010000451.1, forward strand.
GACGGGATGGTCCCGGTAGCGATCGCGCAGCGCCGTCTCGAGGTCCGCCCGGGCCGCCGCGTCCGTCGGGTTCATCCGCACGATCTCGGCAAGGACCTCGATCCGCGCTTCGGGGTCCTCGCGCTCGGACTGGTAGTCCGCGAGGAACCTCAACCAGGAGAGCACCTGTTCGGCGCCGTCCGCGCCCGCCTTCTTCTTGACCGCTGCGGCGACGCGGAAGAAGAACGGCAGGTCCGTGGGATCCTGCTCCATCCGGCGTGTCCAGACGTCCTCGAGGTCTTCGAGGCGCTTCTGCTCGATGAGCGCGGCGACTTCGGGGGGGAGCTGGGAGAGGAGGGCCTGCGACACCACTGCGATCTTAGCCCGCCGCGGGGACAGGCCCACCGGGCCTGCACCCGTTTCCTTATCATCTTCGTCATGGCCACCTGGGTCGTCACCGGCGCAAACCGCGGCATCGGGCTCGCGTTCGCCCGGGCTCTCGCCGGACGCGGCGAAAGCGTGATCGGGACGGCGCGACGGCCGGGTTTCGCCGGCGAACTCGGCGGGACGGGTGCGCGCGTCGAGGAGCTCGACGTCGCGAAGGACGCGAGCGTGGCCGAGTTCGCCCGAAGGCTCGAGGGAGTCCCGGTCGACGTCCTCATCCACAACGCGGCGGTCGGCGAAGCCGGCTCCTCGATCCGGGACCTCGACCTCGACCTCGTTCTGCGGACGCTCGACGTGAACTCCGTGGGTCCACTCCGGGTCACGCGCGCACTCCTCCCCAATCTGCGCGCGGGCAGATCGCGGAAGATCGTCGGGATCACGTCCGGCCTTGGAAGCCTCTCGGAGAACTCGGATGGCGGCTGGTACGCCTATCGGATGTCGAAGGCGGCGCTCAACATGTTCGTGCGCACGCTCGCCGAGGAGCTCGCTCGCGAGCGCTTCACCTGCGTGGCGATCTGTCCGGGCTGGGTCAAGACGGCGATGGGCGGTCCCGGGGCACGCTTGACGCCGGACGCGAGCGTCGCGGCGATGCTCGGTGTGATCGACCGCCTGAAGCCCTCCGACACGAGTCGATTCCTCGACCGGCTCGGGCAGGACGTGCCGTGGTGAGTCGCCCCTCACCCTGACCCTCTCCCCGCGAGCGGGGAGAGGGGACGAAGCGGCGTCGACTCGCAGCGAAGACTCAGCGCTGCGTCCTGCGGGCCTCGTGTTTCTCGGCCAACTGCCGCAGGAAGCTTCCCGGAAGGGTGCCGTGAATGGTGACGCCTTCCCGGTCGCTCTCGACTTCGAACTTCCGCAGCACCGTGACCATGTCGGGCGACTTCTCGTGGACCGCGAGACGCCACATGGATAGGACGCCCTTCAGCGCGTCGACCAGGAGGTCTCTCGTCTCCTCGTCCGCCGTGAGCCCGGTCGCCGAGAGCTCGAGCGAGTCCCCGCGGTTCGTCGCGTGGAAGACGAAGAGCGTCACCGACTTCATCGCGCCGACGAGTGCGTCGGCCGCGTCGCCGTCCGGATTTTCGGAACGGCGCTGTCCACCCGAGAACGGCGCGCGGGTCGCGTCCACGATCGCCCACGCAGATGCGTCGGCGGGAACGCGGTCGATCTGACGTCCGAGCCCCTCGCCGCGGAGGAACCCCGAGCCTCCGGACCGGCGATCGGCGAGTGCGCGCGTCACAGCCGCC
>DASUAD010000452.1:0-3240 GCA_035763965.1 Thermoanaerobaculia bacterium
GCTCCAACCGGTGGTAACAGGCGTCGGCGCCGAGCTCCTGGCGTCCTTCGTGACCGAGAACAGCCCGAACAACTACCCGGCACTTCCGGTGCGAGAGGGCGAACACATCTTCGTCTGGTTCTCGCGCTTCGAGAACGAGGCTGCTTACGAGCGTTACGCGGCGGCTCTGGCTCGGTCGCCGCGATGGAGCGAGATCTCCGAAAGACTGGTGCGCGACGTCAAGGGATCTCCGCAAGTCCTGAAGCTGTCGCCGACCACGCGGTCGCTGGTTCGGTGAGGTCCGGCGTGTATCTCCTCTCCGGTTGAACGATCCGCCTCATCGGCGGAGGCGAATGTTCTACGACGTTGGTCGGACGCTCGACCGCCGTCGGGTGCGCGATGATAGGCCGGCGACAATGATCGGCGAGACGATCTCCCACTACCGGATCCTGCGGCTCCTCGGCGAGGGGGGCATGGGCGTCGTCTACGAGGCCGAGGACGTTCGGCTCGGCCGCCACGTCGCGCTGAAGTTCGTCGTCCACAAGAAACTCGACCGGCAGGAAACCGTCGAACGGTTCGAGCGGGAGGCGCGCGCCACCTCGGTCTTGAATCACCCGAACATCTGCACGATCCACGACGTCGGCGAAGAGGGCGGCCATCACTTCATCGCGATGGAGCTCCTGGTGGGGGAAAGCCTCGAAGCCCTCCTGGCGCGCGGACCCCTGCCCGTCCGACGGCTCCTCGAGCTCGCCGCCCAGATCGCCGAGGGCCTCGTCGCCGCGCACGCACGCGGGGTGATCCACCGGGACATCAAGCCGGCCAACGTCTTCGTGACATCCACCGGCCTCGTCAAGATCATGGATTTCGGCCTCGCGAAGATCCTCCAGTCGCCGGTCGCGGAATCGCTGACTGCGTCGGAGTCGGAGCTCACGCAGACCTCCGACCTGACGACGCCGGGCCTCGCGATGGGCACGGTGTCGTTCATGTCGCCCGAACAGATCCGCGGCGAGGAGGTGGACGCGCGCTCGGACCTCTTTTCGTTCGGTTCGCTGCTCTACGACATGGCGGTCGGGCAGCCGCCCTTCCGGGGGTCCACGCCGGCCGTGAAGCTCGCCGGGATCCTCGAGCGGAAGCCCGTGCCGCCGCAGGAGATCAATCCGGCCCTGCCGGCAAAGCTCCAGGACATCATCCTGAAGGCGCTCGAGAAGAACCGGGAAGAGCGTTACCAGTCGGCGCGCGAGATGCTCGTCGACCTCAAGCGGGTACTCCGCGAGATCGACAGCGGGGCGGTCACGGGTGCGACGAGCATCCCTTCGCAAGCGAGCGTCACCGGCGCGGTCGCGCCGGTGCGGACGCCGCGGCGCGGGTTCTGGATCGCCGCGGCGGTCGTCGCGGCGGCGCTCGTCGCCGGCAGCGTACTTCTCTGGAGATCCGGCGGAGCGCGGGCCCGGCCGTCGGCCCCAGCTGCCCTTCCCGAGATCCGCTCGCTCGCCGTTCTGCCGCTCGAGAACGTCTCACAGGACCCGGCGCAGGATTACTTCGCCGAGGGGATGACGGACGAGCTCATCTCCAAGCTCTCCCGGATCTCGGCGCTTCGCGTGATCTCGCGCACGTCGGTCATGCGCTACAAGGACTCGAAGAAGTCCCTTCCGGAAATCGCGCGGGACCTCAAGGTGGACGCGGTCGTCGAAGGGTCCGTCCTTCCGTCGAAGAATCGCGTTCGGATCAACGCGCGTCTGCTCGACGCGACCGAGCGGCAGATGTGGTCGGAGAGCTACGACCGCGAGCTGCGCGACATCCTCTCGATCCAGAGCGACGTCGCGAGCGCCATCGCCCGGGAGATCCGCGTGAAGGTCGCGCCGGAGGAGAGCTCGAAGCTCGCGAGCAGTGGTCCGGTCGACCCCGAGGCGTACCAGCTGTACCTTCAGGGAAGAGTCGCGTACTCCCGGTTCACCCCCGAGTCGATCGCCCGGGCCGCCGAATACTTCAACCGCGCGATCGCGGAGGATCCGCAGTACGCGCTCGCATACGCCGGGCTCGCCGACTGTGAAATCCAGCTTGCCGGCCGCGCCCGCCCCCCGCGCGAAGTCATGCCGAAAGCGAAGGAGGCGATCGAGAAGGCGCTCTCGCTCGACCCGGACCTCGCCGAGGGACACGCGTCGCTCGGGCAGGTCGAGCTGTTCTACGAGTTCGACTGGAAGCGCGCGGAGGCGCACTACCGTCGCGCGATCGAAGGGAATCCCGGTTCGACGGTGGTCCAGAACGCGAACGCGCTCTTCCTCGCGGCGCAGGGGAAGACGGAAGAGGCGCTGGCGAGCACCACCCGCGGCCTGGAACTCGATCCGGTGAGCAGCAGCGCGGGGTGTCTGCGGACGCGGCTCCTTTACTACGCGCGCCGGCACGACCAGGCAATCGATCAGTACACGAAGACCTCTGCATCGGATCCGACGGTCGCCGGCTTCTGTACGTTCGCGATCTTCGCGTACGAGCAGAGGGGAAGGTTCGACGAGGCGATCGAGGCGGCGAAGCGGATCAGCGAGGCGACGCCGAACGAGATGCTGCCGCGAGCGGCGCTCGCGCGCGCGTACGGGGTGATGGGCAACAAAGACGAGGCGCGCAAGGTGGTCGCCGCCATGGAGGACCTGTCGAAGCGGAGGTTCATCTCCGAGTACGACTTCGCGGTGGCGCACTCCGGGTGGGACAAGGAGGCGACCCTTCGGTGGCTGGAGAAGGGGTACGCGGGGCGCGTCGGCATGCTGGTGTTTGCCCGGGTGGACTCCGTGTGGGACGACCTCCGAACCGATCCGCGGTTCCAGGAGATCGTCCGGAGGATCGGTATCCCGCAGTAGCGTGCCTATGCCGGCTGCCGGGACGGTCGCCCCCCGGCGTGTTTGCGCCGAAAACGAATCCTCCTTCGTAGCCGCAGCGCCGAACGACGATCGGAGGATCGCGCGGGTTCGATGTGATAGTTTCGATCAGTTCGCGCGCGTCCGTTCACAATGGCACGGTTGGTCCTGCCGCCTGTGTCCGCGTCGAGACCGTCTACTCGAGGCCTCAAGGCGAGGGATTGGATCGAATCTCCCTCTCTCACCTTTGTCGTCAATCGAGTGGCCTATCAATATCGGATGCCCTCCCACGGCGTGCCCGATCTGCTGCAGGAGCTTCGCATCGCGCTCTGGAGAGTCGAGCCGGGCATCGACGTGAATGCCACCTGGTTGGTTCGCACGGCTGAGCACAAAGCACAGGACTTCTGGAGGCGCT
>DASUAD010000453.1:0-4367 GCA_035763965.1 Thermoanaerobaculia bacterium
TGCGCCGACGGAGCGGAAAAGAGAATCACCGCTGCCGCCGCCGCGGCCACGAGCGCGATGTGAATTGCCTTCTTCATTCTCACCTCCAGTCCGCGCATCTCCGCGCGGGTGAGAGAGAGGAAGGGCAACGCGGGTGCCAGAGTGATTCAACTGGAATTAAAGGACTTGCAGGCTTCCTTGCGGGAAGGAATGTCCGCTCTCCAGGTCAGAGCGGCGCCTCCGGAGAACACTCGGTTTTTCGCGGGCTCCCGGGCTTCGAGCTACCAGAATCTCCGGACTTTGCCTAACGCTCTGCCCACGCCGAACAGGAGCTGCGCGGCCGAAGTGATCCGTCCGAGCTTCGCGGAAAGGGAGTGCTTCCCGAAGAGCCTGGTCCCGACGGTCCAGGCGGAGGCCGCAATACCGGCGATCCACGCGACCATCTTCCAGCGTGCGCGCTTCACGTCGATCGACTCTCGCAGCCCCGTGACCTCACGCACCAGCGTCTCGCGCTCGAACTCGGCGCGGCGCCGGAGTCCGTCGATGCGCTCGGGGCGACTCTCGCTTCGGCCGGTCTTTTCCCTGTCGTTCATTCCGAGCCCGCCCGGAAGCGCTCTTCGAGATCCACATCGCCCGAGCCCGCGCCTTCTTCGTCTTCCGGTTTCCCGCTCTCCCCGGGCCGGGCGCTTCCTCCCTCCGCCGCGAGCGCGTCGGAGCTGGGGGTTCCTTCGTCCTGCGCCTTGCCTTTCCCGCGCAGGGCTTCCAGGTCCTTCTGCACCTCGTCCCGGGTCGCCGGGAACTCGAGCGGGCGCACGCTGGAGAGTTTCTTCACGCCGAAGAGGCCGGCGACGGCCGCGACCACGAGGTAGAGGAAAAGCGCCGCTGCGATCCCGGCAATCGGGCCGCCGAGCAGCCGGGTGAGGATCGCCGCGACGAGGGCCGTCAGGAGGAGCAGCGAGAGCAGCGCAAAGGCGAGAGCGAGCCCGACTCCCACGATTCCCTTTCCGAGGAGGGATTTCTTTTCGGCGAGCTCTTCACGGAAAATCTCGACGCGGGTCGTAATCAGCGTGCGTGCCGCCCGTCGAATCGCGACGATTCGTTCCCACCATCCCGGCTCGGGCAGGTCTTCGGTGAACTCCTCGAAATCGCGTGACATCACGTTTCCCGGCGCGCGGCCGCGCTCACGCGGCTCCGCCCGCTTCGCGGCTCGCGATGCTCGTCTCGAGCGGAGCGATTCGGACCCCGGCCGTGCGGAACCGCTCGTGGATCCTGCGGGCGATCTCCGCGGCCCCCGGCGTGTCGCCATGAAGGCAGATCGTGTCGGCCCGAACCGCGATTCGTGACGAATCTTCCGCGACCACGAGTCCGTCGCGCGCGAGGCCGACCGCCTGCTCCGCGGCCTCGTCCGGGTCCGTGATCACGGCGCCCGGCCGACCGCGGGGCACGAGCGTTCCGTCCGGGCGATAACGGCGGTCGGCGAACGCCTCTTCCGCGACGGGAAGGCCGGCTTCCCGGCCGGCGCCGATCAACATCGACCGGGCGGCGCCGACGAGTACGAGCTCGGGATCGACGCGGCGGACCCCCTCGGCGATCGCCCGCGCGACGTCGGGGAACTCGGCGCCGCTGTGGTACAGAGCACCGTGCGGCTTGACGTGCGTCAAACGGCCGCCGCGGGAACGAACGAAGCCTGCCAGCGCCGCGACCTGATAGACGACGAGGTTTTCGACCTCGTCGGCGGACATCTCCATCACGACCCGGCCGAAGTTCGCCCGGTCCGGATAACCCGGATGCGCGCCGACCCGCACGCCGCGGGAGAGAGCCAGCTCGACGGTCTGATCCATCGTCACCGGGTCCCCCGCGTGCATGCCACAGGCCACGTTCGCCGACGTCACGTACGGCAGGAGCTGGGCATCGTCCATGCCCTCTCCCACGTCGGCATTCAAGTCCACGCTCAAGGCAGAACCAATCGTAGTTCAAGGTTGCTCGGGGCCGATCCACTCCGACACGGCTTCTTCGAGGGAAACCGGCCGAAATCGCACCGCGGTGCCCGGCGGCGCCTGAGCGAGGAGCGTCCAGTCCCGCGCGATCACGGTCGCGATCTTCGCGTAGCCGCCGGTCACGGGCCGATCCGGTCCGAGGACGATCGGCAACCCGCCGGCGGGCACCTGGATCGCGCCGAGCGCCGTCCCCTCGGGGGGGATGTCGGACGGCCGGCGCAGCTCGATCGGCGGCCCGTCCAGCCGGACGCCCCGGCGGTCGCTTTCCGGAGAAACGCGGTAGGTCGTGGAAAAGAAGTGATCCGCCGCGGCCGCCGGGAAGAAGGAGAACTGCGGCCCGGTCAGGACGCGCAACGTGTAGGGCGGTTCCGGCCGGTCGCCCGTCCGCGGAACGTGAGCGGAGTCGCGACGGCCCCCGTGCCGGGCCCGCGCGACCACGTCTCCCCGGGCGAGTCGTCGGAGCGTCTCGCCGGGACGTCGCGCGACGAGCCCGCCGCGGACGCACAGATACGCGCGCGCACCGCTCCTCGCGTAGCCGAACGCGAGGTGGTCCCCGGCGCGAACCTCGAACGGCGTATCGCGATCGAGCAGCTTGCCGTTCCAGCGAGCCTGGAGATCCGCGCCGGTGATGCAAACCACCGCGTCGTCGAGCACGCGCAGTTCCGGGCCGGAAAGCGTCATCTCGATCGCCGCCGCTCCCTCGGCGTTGTCGAGGATCGCATTGCCGTGCTCGAGCGCGGCCGAGTCCATCGCTCCGCCTGCGGGGACGCCGCAGGCGCCCAGCCCGTGCCGCGGCCCTCCCTGAACCGACGTGAAGAGACCGGGCCCGATCGTCGCGAAAAGAGGATCGCCCTCCACGACGGCGGGCGGCGCAGAGCGCTGGGCCTCCGACGCGAACCGCCGGGCGAGCTCGTCCTCGTCGATCCGATCGAACCGGACGCGGTCCCCCGGACGCAGGAGAGCGGGAGGCGTCGCGAGAGGATCGAAGAGCCGCACGGGCGAGCGTCCGATGAGGCGCCACCCGCCGGGAGACTCGATCGGGTACACGGCGGTGTATTCGCCCGCGATGGCGACGGTGCCCGCCGGAACGCGCGGGCGCGGGCTCTCCCGACGGGGAGCGGAAAGATCGGGCGGAAGGCCGGTCATGTAGGCGAACCCCGGCGTGAAGCCGAGGAACGCGACGCTGTACTCGGCGCCGGCATGGCGACGAATGATCTCCTCCGGATCCAGACCACGGTCCCTTGCGAGCGTCGCGAGATCGGGCCCGTTCTCTCCGCCGTAGGCGACCGGGATCCGGAAGAGACGGGCCTCGGGCGGAGCCTCTGCCGTCTCCTCGGCCGCCCGTCGGACCCGCCGGACGAGAGCCTGGCGATCGAGAGCGCGGGGATCGAACGACAGGTAGAGCGTCCGCGCTCCGGGAATCGCATCGAGGAGACCACGCATTCGCTTCGAGGAAATCTGCGCTGCGAGCGCGACGGCCGCCCGGTTCGCTTCCTCGTCCGGGCTGCCCGGGAACTCGACGAGGAGAGATCCTTCGGAGACGTCGCGCGGCTCGACCTTCACCATTCCCGTCTCACGCCGAGCGCCCCCGCGCGCCGCCCGTGCCACGCGAAATAAACCGGCACACCCGTCAGCACCAGGAGATATCCCGGCCACGTCGTGCGCGGGTTGCCGACGAGCAGGACTCCGATCAGAGCGGCGCCGGCAGCCGCGTAGAAGAGGGGCAGGAACGGATAGGCCGGCGCGCGGAACGGCCTCGGAAGGTCCGGCCGCCTGCGGCGGAGCACGATCACGGCGACCACGAGCAGGACGAAGAAGAGGATGTCCACGGAGATCACGTACTCGAGAAGATCGCTGTAGCTGCCCGAGAGCGCGAGTACCGAGGCCCACAGCGCCTGCGCCCACAACGCATTGGCGGGAACGGAGGCGTCGTTCAGCCTTTCGAGTCCGCGGAAGAAGAGCCCGTCCCGCGCCATCGCGAACGAGACCCGCGCGCCCGAAAGAATGAGCCCGTTCACGCAGCCGAAGGTCGAGATCATGATCGCGACGGCCATGACCTTCGCGGAGGAAGGGCCGAACAGCGCGGTCGCGACCGCGGTTGCGACGCGGTCCGACGGCGCGTGCTGGATTCCGGAGAGCGGAAGAACTTTCATGTAGGCGACGTTCGCGAGGACGTAGAGCGTCGTCACGATGAGGCACCCGAGGAGGAGGGCCTGCGGCAGCGTCCGGTGCGGTTTCTCCACCTCCTCCCCCGCGAAGGTCACGTTGTTCCAGGCCGACTGCGAAAAGAGCGGCCCGACCATGGCGAGGCCGAGCGCGATTGCGAGCGCGGCTCCCGTGAGCGGGCGACCCTCGGGTGAAACCGCGGCCTGGAATCCTCCCGAAGAGAGC
>DASUAD010000454.1:0-3248 GCA_035763965.1 Thermoanaerobaculia bacterium
CGAGAACGGTGCACGCCCCGCAGGTCCCGCGATCGCAGACGCGCTTGGCGCCGGTCAGGTCGAACGTATCCCGCAACGCGTCGAGGAGGGTGACGCGGGGCTCGAGATTCGCGCGGAGGACCTTTCCGTTGACGGTCAGCGACACCGGGACCTTCCCCGGGCCGAACACGGGGACTTTCGTTCCCGCCGCGAGAACGAGCTTCTCGCCGACGATGGGAACCGTGGCGGCGATGCCGCCGATCTTGAGGAAGTCGCGGCGGGAGACCTTGGCGGGGCCCGGTTTCGAATCTCGTTCCGGCTTCTCGTCGTCTTCGTCGCTCATCGATCACCTCGCCGGTCTCGTGAAGAGAAGCGAACCCCGGGATGCTGTCATAGACCCGCGGCGGCAGGCAACCCGCGACTTTTCTTCGGTGGCGTAACGGCCGCACTCGCAGGCACGCCCGTCACGCAGCACTCGTCGTCGAGCTCGCGGGGAGCGACACTAGAATTTGCCGAGCATGCGCGTCCGGACCGGCACGAGCGGCTTCTCGTACAAGGAGTGGAAGGGGAGCTTCTACCCCGAAGACCTGCCGGACTCGGGGATGCTGCGCCACTACGCGTCGCGTCTGTCGGCGGTCGAGATCAACAACACGTTCTACCGGATGCCCCGCGCCGCGCTCCTCGAGAGCTGGGCGGAGCAGGTACCCGATGGCTTCGCGTTCGCGCTCAAGGCGTCGCAGCAGATCACGCACCGCAAACGGTTGAAGGACGCGGGAGAAGCGGTTTCTTACTTCTTTGGCGTCGCGACGACACTCGGCGATCGGCTCGGCCCGGTGCTCTTCCAGCTTCCGCCGAACCTCAAGAAGGACCTGCCGCGTCTGAAGGACTTCCTCGCGTGCCTGCCTCCGGCGTCGCGGAGCGCGTTCGAGTTTCGTCACGCGTCCTGGTTCGACGGCGACGTCTTCGAAACCCTTCGCGGCGCGCATGCGGCGCTCTGCTGGGCCGAGGACGAGGAGCTCGCCACTCCCCCCGAGCCGACGGCGGACTGGGGGTACCTGCGTCTGCGGCGGGCGGACTACGGTGAGCCTCAGCTCGCCGCGTGGGCCGATCGGATCCGGGCGCAGGCATGGTCGGAAGCGTACGTCTTCTTCAAACACGAGGAGGAGGGCACGGGACCCCGGCTCGCGGAGGCGATGCGCGCAATGTTCGCGCGACCCGAATCTCTTCGCTCTTCGCCCGCGTAACAGTGGCATGAGGGTGGAGAGTGTCGCGGTCGCGCAACCCCGGGTCGTCCGGTGGCAGGGCCGGGACGTTCAAACCTCGATCTTCAAGTCGCCGGTCGGGGGCCCGGTCCGGGTCGTGCGCCACAACCTCGAAGGCGACCGGCAGTCCGATCCGAGCGTCCACGGCGGCGAGTACAAGGCCGTCTACACGTACTCGGCGGAGCACTACGACTGGTGGAAGGACGTACTCGGTCGCGGGCTCGAGCCGGCGAACTTCGGGGAGAACCTCACGATCCGCGAGTTCGACGAAGGGGCCGTCTCGATCGGCGACGTCTTTCGCGTGGGGGACGCCGAGCTCGAGGCGATCGCGCCGCGGCTCCCGTGCTACAAGCTGGGCATCCGCTTCGGAGATCCCCACATGGTGCAGAAGTTCGCCGAATCCGGCCGCTGGGGGATCTACTTTCGCGTCGTGAAAGAAGGCGTTCTGTCGGCCGGTGACGCCATGGAGCGGATCCACGCGGATCCCGAAGGGCTGCCGGTCCCCGAGATCGCACGCGTCTTCCTCTTCGATCGCGATGACAGGAAGACGATCGAACGCCTCGCCGGCCACGAGCGACTCGACCCCGCATGGAGGGACTACTTTGCCAAAAGGATTCAGGCGCCCATGGCGGACGCGGTCGGGGGGTGAAAAGCCCGGCGGCGAGTTGTCCTCACGGCGCGGCGCAGCTGCCGCCGCCTCGCAGAGGATTCCTCTTCTTCCTCCGGCGCGGCGCGGCTTCGGAGAAGAATGCCTGCGAGGAGTGCGGAGAGACGGACGACCTCCGCGTCTGCCAGACGTGCGGGTACGTGGGATGCTGCGAGTCGCACGAAGGGCACGACACCGCGCACTTCGAGAAAACCGGTCACTGGTTCATCCGGCCGCGCGTCGGCAGCCAGTGGCTCTGGTGCTACGGCTGCGCGCGTACCTCGAATGAGGCGATCAACACCCTCACTCATGGGTCCCCTCACCCCTGAGCCCCTCTCCCGGTGGGAGAGGGGCACCTGGATGCTAAAATCCTCGCCATTGTGAGCGCTCGAGCCCTCGGCAACGCCAGCATCTCGTTCGGACTCGTCTCGATCCCGGTCAAGCTCTACACGGCCTCCAACACTTCCGCCTCGATCTCGTTCAATCTGCTCCACCGAAAGTGCGGGTCGCGGCTGAAGCAGCAGTACGTCTGCTCGAAAGAGGAGACCGTCGTCTCACGCGACGAGATGGTGAAGGGCTACGAGTTCAACAAGGACCAGTACGTCCAGTTCACCGACGAGGAGTTGAAGGCGTTTGAAGAGCAGGCGACGCAGACAATCGAGGTCGTCGAGTTCGTGCCGATGGACAAGGTTGATCCCGTCTACTACGACAAGCCCTACTACCTCGGCCCCGACAAGGGAGGCGCAAAGCCGTATCGCCTGCTCGCCGAAGTCATGAAAGAGACGGGCCGCGTGGCGCTCGCGAAGTACGCCGCGCGCGGGAAGCAGTATCTCGTCATGCTGCGTCCGTCGGGCGAGGGCCTCGTCATGCAGCAGCTTCTGTACGCCGACGAAGTGCGCCCGTTCTCCGAGGTGCCGCTCGACACGGCGGACGTCAAGGAAGGGGAGTTGAAGCTCGCCCGCATGCTCGTCGAGGAGAGCTCGTCGGAAGAGTTCCGTCCCCAGGCATACGAGGATGAGGTTCGCAAGCGCGTCCAGGAGGCGCTCGACCGCAAGGTCGCCGGCGGGGAGTTTAGTGTTTCCGCTCCGCAGAAGAAGGGCGGCGAGATCGTGGACCTGATGGAGGCGCTGCGCGCCAGCCTCGGGAAGCCGCGCAAAGCCTCAACGCCGAAGGCGGTCCCGGCGCCGTCGCGCGCCGAGTCCGCGGCGGAGCGGAAACCTCCCCGGAGCGCCCCGCGGGCCGCCGACCGGCGTGCCGCGTCCTCCCGCAAGTAGCGGAGTGAGGACCGTCCGGGCATGAAGCCCTCGCCCGGAGCCGACGACGCCGCCGGTGCGTACGGAGCCCGCGAAGTTTCGCGGATG
>DASUAD010000455.1:0-2863 GCA_035763965.1 Thermoanaerobaculia bacterium
ACCCAGCCGAGCCGTACGAACGTGCCGACGGTTCGAATCTCGTACGGCGTGTACGCGTCCCAGTCGTTCTCGGAGCGGCGCCGGCGGAACTCGCCGTAGTACCGCTCGAAAGTCGCCAGGCGCTCTCGTCGCGGAAGGCGGTCGAGCTCCCCCGCCGGCTCGATGGCGATCGTGGTCGACGTCGCGTCGAAGTCGGCGAGCTCGACGGAGCCCGGGACGTAGGCAATGCTGCGCGACGCGATTGTCCGCGCGATCGAGGCGAGCACGTCCTTCTCGAAATCGGCGGCGATCGCGCGGAAGCGCGCTTCTTCGGGACTCCGGCCGAGGAGTGCCGCGATCTCTGCAGCGTCCTTCAACCCGCGGATCCCGAAGAAGTCGTCCCAGAAGGAGTGGACGGGCTTCGCCGAGTAGCCCTCGTGGCTGATCGACTCCGGGAGGAGACCGAAGAACGCGAGCTTGTCCCCGGAGCGGTATTCGTCGGTCATCCGCTGGTGCCGCAGCCGGTCGATGTAGGCCACCGTCTTCTCGACGTTCGGCCAGAGCTTCCGCAGGAGCTCGCGGTCTTTCGTGAACCGGCCGTATTCCGCCAGCAGGTAGAGGAGCTCCCCGTGGCTGTCGTTCTCCGGGACCGGGTCGGCGCCGCGCGCGTCCACGCAACAGGGGACCTTTCCGTCCTCGAACTGGTAGGGCGTGAACCACTCCACGAACTCCCGCACCGCGCCGGCGTGGCCGAGGCGCAGGAGCGCGGCCGAGGTCAACGAGCCGTCGCGGATCCACGAGCGCTCGTAGGCGCGCGAGCCCGGCTGGATCGCCGGGCCGTCGCGGTTGATCAGGATGTAAGCGAGGTTCGACTTCATCGTGCGGACCAGGTCACGTGCGGCGGGCGGCACAGTGATCGCCACGAGGTCGAGCTTTCCGCGCCATTCCCGGAGTGTGTCGGCGAGCACCCGGTCGAGCGATGCGGAATCGGCGGGCGGACTCGCGCCGGGGTGAAAGGGGACCGCGACGTCGATCCGACGTTCGGCTCCGGGCGCGAGGTCCAGGGTCCAGGCGAGTGCCGCCGACGCGTGGCGGAAGGGATCAGTGACGCTTTCCGAGGGCGGCACGTCCCCCCGACGGAGATACTCCGTCACGTCCCCTCCATCGAAGGTTACCGCCCCGAACCGGGAGGGCGCCGGCGACGCGACGAGCGAACGCCCGTCGACGGTGATCGAACCGCCCTTCCGGTCGATCGAGCGGACCCGGGCGACACCGCCCGGAGAGTTCAGGAACTGCGACGGAGGGTTCACCTGGAACGGTCGGATCGCGAGGAAGAGGTCGAGAGACTTCCGCGCGCGTCCGGTGTTGCGAATCCGATAGCGGGCGTACAGCGTGGAGCGACCCGGCTCCCCCGCGGCGAACGCCGTCGTCTCGAGCGTGACTCCCCGGCGGGATCGGGTCACCGTCGGGACCGGAAGGTCTCCTTCCGCCAGGCTCTGCAAGGTCGACACTCCGTCCCACCCGACGAGCGCGCCGTCCATGCGCAGAAACGGCTCGATCGAGAACGACGACTTCCCCGGCTCCAGCGCGCCGTCCTCGCTGAAGAGTGCCTCCTCGGAATCTCCGTCGACCCCGACGACCGTCCAGTAGGACTGCTCTCCCGAGAACGAGCGGGGGAACGAAGCGCGCGGCGCGTCCTTCGCAATGCGCTCGAAGAAGGCGTTTTCGGAGGCGCCGACCTCGAGTGCCTCTGCCGCGATCTCACGAACGCCGAGAAACCGGCCCTTCCCGGACCGGGTGGCGCGCACCCGCACGTACCGCGACTCCGACTCGGGGAGAAAGATGTAGTCGCGGCCGCCGTTGCCGTCGACCACTTCCCGCACCGTCGTCCACTCCCGGGCGTCGTCGGAAATCTCGACAGCGTAGGCGTCCGCGAAACTGTTGTCCTCCCAGTCGATCGAGAGCCCGCCGTACTCGCGTCTTTCGATGAAGTCGATCGCCATCCATTCGCCGGCGTCCGCCGTCTCGCTCTGCCAGGAAGTGGCCCCGTCTCCATCCACCGCGAGCGACCAGTGGTGTTCGGGCCGATCCGAGGACGCCAGTGCCTCCGGTTGGCGCGTGTACGGACGAGCGGGTGGCAGCTCCTCGAACGTGAGCTCGTCCAGCCAGACGGAGCCCTTCCCTCCCGTCCCCGCGGTCACGGTGATTTCGAGCGAGGCGGCGCGGCGCAGCTCCCCGCCGCCGGCGGGTCCCCACGCGAACCCGAGATGCCTCTTCTTGACCGCGATCTTTCGCCAGTCTCGCGGGAACTCGAAGTCGCGCCGGTTGGTCCACCAGACGTTCTCGCCGCTCTCGTCGACCAGCTTGAACTCGAGATTGTTGACCATCGCTTCTCCGCGGATCCGGAATGTGAACTCGTAGTTCGCCGGCAGGTCGAGCGAGAGTTTGCGGCGCACGGCCGCCCAACCGGCGTGCCCGGCGAAGTCGAAGTCCATTCGAAGCGCATTCCCGCTCTCCCCCGCTTCGGAGGAGAGCGCGAGCCGCACCCCGTCCGAGGGCGCGGCGGTCCAGCGGGCGACGTCGTCGAAATCGTCGAGGACCCGGCGCGCGGGATCGGTCGCGGCGGCCGCGAGGAGGAGCGTCGCGCCCGCCAGGGCGGCCGGCGCGAGCCGCCTCATTCCTTCACGCCGCCGAGCGTGATCCCCTCGATGTACTGCTTCTGGAGGAGGAGGAAGAGGAGGAGCACGGGGAAGACGGTCAGCACCGAACCCGCCATCATGAGCTCGGTGTCCAGGACGTGCTCTCCGACGAGGCTCGCGAGCGCGACCGGAAGCGTGTAGCGCCGCTCGTCCGTCAGCACGATCAAGGGCCAGATGAAGTCGTT
>DASUAD010000456.1:0-2281 GCA_035763965.1 Thermoanaerobaculia bacterium
CTCGCGGTAAAGGGGATTTGCGGCGTAGGCCAGGAAACCGTCCGTCGAGGTGAATTTCCAGAGCCCGTTCGCGAAGCCGAGGAACGTCTGCTTCGAGACGACGCGGCTCCATTCGACGCCCACCTTGACCGAGTGGTTGCCCGTGACGATCGAAAAGTTGTCGAGGAGCTGCGTTCGCGTGTCGTAGTACTCGACCGGGATGAAGAACGGCATGCCGGACCGGTAGCCGCGCACGAAGTCGAACGCGGTGTCGGGCAGCGGGCGGCCCGTCGAGGTGACGATCGGACCGGGGTACGGGCGCGGCCGATCCTCCCGGGCGTACTGACCGCGGAGCTCGTTCAAGAGATCGCTCGTCAGCGTCGAGATGACCGAACCCCCGATCGAGTAGGACCAGTCCTTCTCGGTCGCGTTCGCGCTCACGCCCCACGAGTCGACGTCGAAGGTGCCGTTCTGCTGCTCGGAATAGGAATACGCGTAGCGCAGCGTCGCCAGGTGCTGGTCCGTGGCTCGCCAGTCGAGCTTCACCAGGCCGACGAACGCGTCGTCGGTCCGATCGATCGGACCGTTTTCGTCGGGAATCCCGATCGAGTTGAAGTAGTCGACCACCCTCTGCTCGATCCGGCTCGGGTCGGTCTGCTTCGTCGAGTCTCCCTGCTGCGCGTCGGCCCCGAGGAAGTAGAAGAGCCGGTCCGGCAGCAGACGCCCTCCCAGGGTGAAGCCCTCCTGCCACCGCGTCGAGTCGAACTTCTCCGCCCGTCCGCCACTGCGTGTGGCTGCCTTCGCCGCAAGACTGTCGTCCCTGTAGTAGACGTGCGCCGAACCGTGGAGGTCGTTCGTCCCCGACTTGGTGATGACGTTGACGAACCCTCCGGAGGAGCGCCCGAACTCCGCGTTGGCGCCGTCGGCGACCACGACGACCTCCTGGACCGCGTCGATGTTGAACGTGAACGGGGGGCGCTGGCCGCCGCGCTGCTCCCCGAAGAAGGGGTTGTTGAAGTCCTGGCCGTCCACCGAGACGTTGTTGTGGATGCCCTTCTGGCCGTTGATCGAGAGCTCGTCTCCGTCGGGGCCCTGCACGATCGTGACGCCCGGGGTCAGCTTGGTGAAGTCGAGGAAGTTGTGGCTGGCGTTCGGCAGGTTCTGGACCGCCTCCTGGTCGATCAGCGTTGCGCCCGCGGTGCGGGCCGTCTCGACGACCGGGGCCTCACCGGTGACCCGGACCTCCTGCTGGACGCCGGAAACCTGGAGAGGCAGACGGAGGTTGATCTCCTGGCCCAGCGAGAGGGTCACGCCCTCCCGGACGAGCGTCGTGAACCCCGGGAGGCTGACGGTGATCCGGTACGGGCCGAGGGGCAGAAGGATCGCCCGGAATCGCCCTCCGGTGTCGGTCGTCTCCGTCTTCTCGAAGTTCGTCGCGGTGTTCCGGATCGCCACCGAAGCACCCGGCAGCGCCGCGTCTGTCTGGTCGACGACGGTTCCGGATATGACGCCGGTGGTGGCCTGGGTCTGGGAGAAGGCGGATGCCGGAAGAAGCGCGAGAAGAGCCAGCGCCACCAACGTGGCGCGCCACCCGGTTTTCGCCATGACAACCCTCCTTGCTGAGGAATCGACGCGAATGGTTTTCGTCTTTTGTTGACCCGACTCTATGCGGCGCTCGCGCGCCAAGTCAATGCGGTTCGGTTACGATATTGTCCGCCGCTGACAGCTACCGCTTGACGACCAACACACTCGTTTTTCTCCTCCTGCTCCTCGCGGGGTGCGCGGGGATCACGATCTCTTTCGCGCGAGCGCGATCCCGGGCGGTGTTCCTCGAAGACGGGTTCCACGAGCCGGGTCGCCGGACGGTCGCGGTCTCACTTCTCGCCGCGGTGCTCCTGCTCACGGTCGCGATCCCGTTCGCGGGAGGCTTCGCCGGCGCGCAGCCGGAGACGGAGAACCTGACCGTCGTGTCGCTCTTCGCCGTCCACGCGATCCTTCTCTTTTTCCTCGCCTGCTACTACGCGCTCTCCGGGCGCCGCTCCCTCGTGAACTTCCTGAAGCTAACGAGCTCCCGTCCGCTCGCGGACCTCGGCGCGGGGATCATGATCGGCGCGGCGGGCTGGCTCCTGACCGTCTTTGCGGCCATCGGAGCCGTCGGCGTCTGGTATCTGCTGAAGCGCTCGACGCCCGGGACCGAGGAGAACACGGCGGTCTCGCCGACGATCCTCTGGGTCGTCTCTCAGCCCGTCTGGGTGAAGGTCGCGATCGTGGTCTCGGCGATGATCGTCGAGGAGCTCTTCTT
>DASUAD010000457.1:0-7800 GCA_035763965.1 Thermoanaerobaculia bacterium
CGGGGAGGAAAGTCCGAACTCCATACGGGCGGCATGCCGGGTAACCCCCGGTCGCGGCGACGCGAAGGAAAGTGCCACAGAGAACAGACCGCCCTTCCCGGGCTTTCGTCCGGGGACGGCAAGGGTGAAACGGTGCGGTAAGAGCGCACCGCTCCGCCGGCAACGGCGGGGGCACGGTAAACCCCATGCGGAGCAAGGCCAAATAGGGAGACGGAGGGCGCCCGTCCCGTCCCGCTTTCCGGCGGGCCGTCTCCGGGTCGGCTGCTCGAGCCCGGGGGAGACCCCGGGTCGAGAGGAATGATCGTGAGTCCCGGGAAACCGGGTCACAGAATTCGGCTTACAGGCCCGCTCGGACTTTCAGCTGCGGCGGTCGCTTCGCGACCGGCAGCTGCGAGATTCTGGCTTGCTGCCTCTGAGAGACCTCGAGTTCAGTATCAAGTTGCGTTCGCCGTGGTCGCGAACCGGGAGACTCCTCGCGCCGCGACTGGGAGACTTCGCGCGCCGCGAGCTTAGCGTTGCGGTCTTCCGTTGAGTGAACTGCTCAAGCCTCCCCGGCTGAAGCCCGGAGCGACCATCGGAGTCGCCAACGTCTCGGGACCCGTCGACCCTGCGCGGCTCGAAAGGGGTCTCACGGCGCTGCGATCGAGGGGATATCGCGTCATCGAAGCGTCGAACCTGCGTCGGCGCGAGGGATTCCTCGCCGGAAGCGACGACGAGCGTGCCGCCGGCTACGGCGAGCTCCTTCGAGATCCGTCCGTCGACGCGATTTTCTTCGCGCGCGGCGGCTACGGCGCATCGCGCGTGCTCGCGCGGATCGATCCTGTCGAGATCCGATCGAACCCGAAGATCCACCTCGGCGGATCGGACCTGACGTCGCTCTTCGCCTTCATCGGGAAGCGGGCATCGCTCGTCGCCTTCTACGGCCCGATGGTCGCCCTTCAGATGGCCGACGGCGACGGGCTCGACTGGGAGAGCGTGCTCTCCCGCGGGCGACCGCAGTCCGCCGCCATCGCCGCCCGGGACGTGATCGCGGCCGGTGCGGGCGAAGGCCCGCTCGTCGGCGGATGCCTCTCGCTCGTGGCGTCGCTGTGCGGCACTCCCGAGGCGATCGAAGCGCGAGGCTCGGTTCTTTTCTGGGAAGACGTGGGAGAGGAGACGTACCGGCTCGATCGAATGTTGACCCAGTTGGAACGGTCCGATACATTCGATGGGCTGCAGGCGATGATCATCGGCTCGATCGCGCCCGCCCGGCGCGAAGGCGCAGAATCGCCGGAGGACATCCGCTCCTGGCTGGCGCAGCGCTTCGCCGGTTCTCCCTTCCCGATCGTGAACGGCTTTCCCGCCGGACACCTTGCCGAGACGCGCACGCTACCGCTCGGCGTGCGAGTCCGTGTCGACGCGGACCGGGGAATCGTCGACTTCGTCGAGGACGCGGTGGCGTAAGGCGATGAAGGCCGTCTTCCGCACCGGTGCCAGCGCCCCGAAGAGCCCGTTCGAGCGTTACCTCGTCACGCACCCGATGGGCGACATCATCTTCTCCGAGGGGGAGATCGGGACCGAGATGTTCATCATCCAGTCGGGCACCGTCGAGCTCCTGAAGGAGATCGGGGGCGAGACCCGGGTGCTGGCAACGCTCGAGAAGGGCGACTTCTTCGGCGAGATGAGCGTGCTCGAGGACCTTCCTCGCACGGCGTCGGCCCGGGCGAAAACGGAGGTCGAGCTCGTCCGCATCAACGGCGCGACGTTCGACGCGATGCTGAAGAGCAACACCGAGATCGCGATCCGGATGATGCGGAAGCTGTCGCGGCGGCTGCGCGAGGTGACGGGAATGCTCGAGGAAGCGCTCGGGCGGCACGTCGCCGAAGAGGAGCGGGCGCCCGAGCAGCGCGCGGTCCCGCAGCCGAGCGCGTTCCGGCTCGTCGTCCCCGGCGGAAAGGCGGAGTTCTTCCTGCACACCGAGGGGGACACGTTGATCGGCCGCGGCGATCCGGTCACGGGAATCACGCCCGACGTCGATCTGGGTCCTTTCGACCCCCAGCGGTCGACCTCCCGGCGTCACGCGAAGATCTATCCAATGGGAGGGCGGCTCTACCTGATGGAAGAGATCGGCGTGATGAACGGGACGTTCGTGAACGGCTCGCGGGTCGTGACCGGCACTCCCATCCCGGTCTCCGGCGGCGACGAGCTGCGCTTCGGGCTCGTCTCGCTCACTCTTCAGACCTCGGGGGCCTGAGAAATCGTCAGCGGCGCGCTCTCGCTCGCCGACCCGGTCTCCCGAATTCCATCCGTCGGCGCGGCCGTCGCCGCGCGACTCACGGACGCGGGATTCGCGACCGTCGCGGACTTCCTGCTCGCGCTGCCGTTCCGCTACGAGGACCGCCGGCGGTTCCGAAAGGTCTCCGAGCTCGTCTGGGGGGAACCGGCGACGCTCCTGGTGCGCTTCGGCGGAATCCGCTCGTACCGGATGCGCCGCGGCACCCTGCGGATCGAAGCGGTCGCGGACGACGGAACCGGCGCAGTCCGGGTCGCCTGGCACAACCGATATCCCTCGTTCGTGCAGGCGCTGCAGTCCGGGCGCGCCGCCGCGATCTACGGCACGCCCGTCGCGGGCTCACGGGGCGAGATGCGAATCGAGAACCCGGAGACCGAGTTCTTCGAGGAGGGTCAGGAGGGCGACCCGCTGCACTCCGGACGCGTGGTGCCGATTTACCACCGGGTGGCCGAGATCCCGTCGCGCCGCTGGAGAACGCTCGTCCGCCGCGTGCTCGACACCCTCTCCTCCGAATTCGCCGCGGCGTCGACGACCCCGGCTGCGCTCGTCCGGGCGCTCGAGGCGGTCCACTTCCCGGACGATCCGTCCGACGCCGAGGCGGCCCGCTCGACGCTCGCCGACGAGGAGCTCCTCGTCCTCGCGGCGCGGATCGAGGAAAAGCGCGCCCGCCTCCGCGAGCGCCGCGGAGTCCTTCTGACTGCGGATGCGGAGTTGCGAGCCGCGGCCCGCCGGGCGCTTCCGTTTCCGCTCACCAACGCCCAGAAGCGCGCGGTGCGGGAGATCTCCGCCGACGTTTCCTCCGGACGAGCGATGGCGCGGCTTCTCCAGGGCGACGTCGGGAGCGGCAAGACGGTCGTTGCCGCGCTCGCGCTGCTGCTCGCCGCGCGGAACCGCACGCAGGGCGCGCTGATGGCGCCGACCGAAGTGCTCGCCGAGCAGCACGCCGAGACGCTCGTGCGCCTGCTCTCCGGAGCCGGGGTCCGCCTCGCGCTCCTGACCGGCCGAGTCCGCGGCGCCGCGCGCCGATCGCTGCTCGCGGCCCTCGAAGCGGGACAGGTCGACGTGCTCGTGGGCACCCACGCTCTGGTCGAGTCCCCCGTTCGTTTCCGGCGCCTCGGGCTCGTCGTCGTGGACGAGCAGCATCGGTTCGGCGTCGCTCACCGCGCGCGGCTCTTCCGGAAGGGAGAGGCCCCCCACGTCCTGGTCATGACCGCCACGCCGATTCCGCGTTCCCTCGCCTGGGCTGTTTACGGCGAGCTCGACGTCTCGGTCCTCGACGAGAAGCCGCCCGGACGTTCTCCGGTCGCGACGCGCGTCCGGGAGGAGCGCCACCGCGAGAGGATCTACCGGTTCGCCGGGGAGCGCGTCGCCGCCGGCGAGCGCGTCTACGTCGTCGTTCCCGCGATCGACGAGGGGGAGCGTGACGTCGCGGCCACCCGGGAGACGGCGGCCCGCGTCGCGGCGTTCGCTCCCGGCGCCCGGATCGGCGTTCTCCACGGGCGCCTGCCCCCTGTCGAGCGATCGCGCGTGCTCGACGACTTCGCCGCGGGCCGGACCGGCATCCTGGTCTCGACGACGGTCATCGAGGTCGGCGTCGACGTTCCGGAGGCGACGTTCATGGTGGTCGAGAATGCGGAGACCTTCGGCCTGGCACAGCTCCACCAGCTTCGCGGCCGCGTGGGCCGCTCGTCCCGGCAATCGTGGTGCGCGCTCATCGTCGGCGGGAGTGTCGGTGAGGAAGCGCGCGATCGCCTGAACGTTCTGGAGAAGACGAGCGACGGCTTCGCCATCGCGGAGAAAGATCTCGAGACCCGCGGTTTCGGCGACCTTCTCGGAACGCGCCAGTCCGGAATCCCGGCGATGCGCGTCGCGGATCCGTTCCGCGATCTCTCCCGGCTGCGCGAAGCGCGCCGGGTCGCCCGCGAAAAGATCGCGAAAGGAAACCGGATCGTCAGCGATCTCTTCGGATATTCTTCCGCCCCGACTGATACCTGATACCCGACACCCGAGATTCGCATGAAACTACTCGTCACCGGCGGAACCGGTTTCGTCGGCACACATCTCGTCAACGCCCTCGTGCGGCGCGGCCACGCGGTCGCGGTTCTCGCGCGTCATCCGGATCGGGCGCGGAACCGCTACAACCGGCCCGTCGAGCGCGTTCGGGGGGACGTCCTCGATCCCGCGTCGCTCGCCCCGGCCGTCGCGGGCCGCGATGCCGTCATCCACCTCGTCGGGATCATCCACGAGAAGGGCCCGCAGACCTTCGATCGGATGCATCGCCAGGCGGTCGAGAACGTCGTCGCCGCGATGCACGCGACGGGCCTCCGGCGCCTGCTCCACATGAGCGCGATGGGGGCGTCCGAGGATTCGCCGTCGGAGTACGCGCGCACGAAAGCCGCGGGCGAGAGGGCCGTGCGGGAGTCCGGCCTCGAGTGGACGATCTTCCGCCCGTCGATCGTCTTCGGTCCCGGAAACGGGTTCGTTTCGCTTCTGGCGCCCATCGTCCGGAAGAACCCGATCTTCATACCGGTCATCGGGAGGGGGGAGACGCGCTTCCAGCCGGTTTCCGTCCATGACGTCTCACGCGTCTTCGCCGACGCGCTCGAGAAGCCCGAGAGTATCGGGAAGACGTTCGAGGTCGGTGGGCCCGAGGTCCTGACGTTGAACGAGATCTATCGCGAGATCGCGACCGTCGTCGGGAAGCGACGCAAGCCGCTGCTCCACCTTCCGCTCTGGTGGGGGAGGCTGCTCGCGTGGTTGTTCGAGCTCCTCGCGCGGCGCGGATTGATCGACGCGCCGCCGCTGACTTCCGACCAGCTGAAGAGCCTGTCCCGGGACAACGTCGCGGACGTCTCGGAGACCGTCGCGGTCTTCGACGGCGAATGGAAGGAGTTCCGGCCGGGGCTCCGCGAGTATCTCTCGGGAGGAATGAAGCACGATCCCCGATCGGGCATCGGCGACGAGGTCGAGCTCGAAGAGGTCAAGACGCTGCGGATCCGATGACTCGCCTGCGAAGGGCGCTCGTTCTTCTCGTTTTGATCCTCCCGGCGATCGCGTCGGCCGCCGAGGCGCCGCCCGCAATCCCCCCGCTGCGCGAGCAGCACCGGATCCGCCAGGAGTGGCTGAAGGCACGGCTCGAGCGCGTGCTCCCATCTCTCATGAGACGCCACGGGGCGTCCATGTGGATCGTCGCGAACCGGGAATACAACGAGGACCCGGTGTTCCTGTCGCTCGTCTCGCCGTCGGTCTTCGCGGCCCGAAGACGAACGATCCTCGTCTTTTTCGATCGCGGGCCGGAGAAGGGAATCGAGCGGCTCGCGCTCGGCGGCGGATCGAACGGCGGGCTCTACACCGTGTACCGGGATCCGGAGATCGAGAGCCGCGAGCTCTGGGGCGAGAGTCAGTGGGCGATGCTCCGAAAGATCGTGGACGACCGAAAGCCGCAGACGATCGCGCTCGACGTCTCGCACACGCATGCGTTCTCCGACGGATTGTCGGCGGGGGAGCGCGAACGGCTCGAGACGGCCCTCGGCCCGTGGACCACGAGGATCGTACGGGCCGAGAACCTGCCGCTCGAATATCTCTCGATCCGGGTTCCTGAAATGCTGCCCGCCTATCGCACGCTGATGCGGATCTCGCACGGACTGATCGCACGCGCCTTCTCGAGCGAGGTGATCACGCCGGGCAAGACGACGACGGCGGACGTGGAGTGGTGGCTGCGGCAGCGCGTCAACGATCTCGGGCTCGGCGAGTGGTTCGCGCCGACCGTGGACGTCCAACGCAAGGGCCTCAAACCGAGAGCGGTCGTCGGCGATCGCTCCGACGTCGTCATCGAGCGCGGCGACCACCTCCACGTGGACTTCGGGATCAAAGCGATGGGGTTGACCACCGATACCCAGCACCTCGCGTACGTGTTGAAACCCGGCGAGACCGACGCGCCGGCCGGGCTCCGGAAAGCGCTCGAGAACTCGAACCGCCTCCAGGACCTCCTGCTCGGGATGCTGAAGCCGGGCCGCTCCGGCAACGCGATCCTCGCCGACACGCTCGCGGCGATGAAGGCGGCCGGCCTGACCGGAACCGTGTACACGCACCCGATCGGCGATCATGGCCACGGCGCCGGGCCCGTGATCGGCCTCTGGGACCGCCAGGAGGGCGTGCCGGGACGCGGTGACGTGCTCGTCCTTCCGTCGACCTGGTACTCGATCGAGCTCGAGGCCACGACCCCGGTCCCGGAGTGGGACGGCCAGCCGCTCCGATCGGCGCAGGAGGAAGACGCAGTCGTCGACGAGGACGGCAAGGTCTCCTGGGTCCTCGACCGGCAGACGAAGTACCACCTGGTGCGGTAGAACAACCGGCAAACAAAAAAACGGCGCGACTCGCGCCGCGCCGGAGAAAAGGAGGATGCGTCTTTCTTTCGACGCGTCTCGAGTGACTCTGGTTAGGCGCCTCCCGACTTCTGAGCGGCCGGGCCGCGGCGCAGCCGGATCGTGCCGGAGCTGGTCTGGATCTTCACCTTCTCGCCGCCCCCGTTGAGCGACCCGGTCGCCTTGACCGTTCCGTCCTTTCGTGACGTCGAAACCTCGGGGAAGTCCGAGCGGACCGCCGGCTCGGTGGGATCCGCCTCGGTCACCGTCAGGTCGAGATCACCATTGAAGTCGGACGGGAGCGTGAGCGACACGTCCCCGCCGCCGTTGACGATCGAGATGCCGTCGCGCGGCTGCCGGGCCGCAACCGCGATCCGAACGTCCCCACCGGCCGTCTCGGCGTCGACCGAGCCGCCCACGAGCGGCACGACGATGTCCCCGCCGGCCGTCCGGGCCCGCAGCCCGTCGTCCACGCTCTCGATCCGGATGTCGCCGCCGGAGGTCTCGACCCTCGCCGAGCCGCCCACCGCCGCGGCCCGGACGTCCCCCGCGAGCGTCTGCGCGGCAAGGTCGCCCTTCACCCGGCCGAGGCGGATGTCGCCGCCGAGCGTCTTCACGTCGACGTCCGCGCCGGCGGAGGCGACCACGATCTCGCCGGAGTGCGTCAGGATCTTCACCCGCCCCGACACGTTCCCGATCCGGTAGCTCGACGTCCCGCTCGTCGAGAGAAAGTCGCCCGCGACATCGCCGCGCTCGACCGGAGCCTCGGCAGTCCACAGGACGCGCGGCGCCGAGCGGGCATCCACCTGGACCGCAGCCCGCGGCACCACGACCCGGACGTCCGGAACGCGCACCCGCATTTCCGGCACGCGCACCTTCACCGATGGGACGTTCGCCTTGACCTCGGGAATGCGGACCTGGAGCTGCGGAACGGTCACGACGAACGAGCGCCGCTGCGAGATGATCGGATGCGCGTCCTCCGGACGGCTGCCGCTCGCGAGAAGGAGAATCGAGCCGTTGAGCGCCGAAAGGCGCACGCGCGCGCCGCCGTCGCCGATCCGGCCCGAGTAGGAGCGGCGCAGATCGAGGAGTCCAACCCCGCGAACGCCTCCCCGGATTCCGCCGGAGACTCCTCCGCGGACTCCGCCGGCGACGCCGCCGTGG
>DASUAD010000458.1:0-5419 GCA_035763965.1 Thermoanaerobaculia bacterium
TCGCGAGGCGGTCGGCGGCTGGCTGGCATTCGTCAACCCGAACGGTTTCAGCGGCGATGCGTGCAACTCCGCCGGAGGGTGTGCCCGGCGCTTCGCGCAAAACGGCTGCGGAGGAATGGATGAAAGAAATCTCCTCAACGCCCGATAACGGCGGCTCACGGAATTCGAAGCGTCGTCGCAATGCGACGGCGCCCGTCGTGGCGAAGGCCCGCCGTCCCGCCGCCCCCGAGCGACAGCTCACGACCAGGGAGAAGGAGATCCTGCGCTTCCTCGCGTTCGGCCTCGGAACCTCGGCGATCGCGCGGGAGCTCTCGATCTCGCCGGCGACGGTCCGCAACCATGCCCAGAGGATCCTGGCGAAGCTCCAGGTCCACAGCCGGCTCGCGGCGGTCGCACGCGGCTACGCGATCGGCCTGCTCCCTTCGCCCCAGTGGCGAGCGCCGGCGCTGCGCCCGGTGGAGACTCCGACGATTTGATGCAAGCGAATCATTAAGCTCAATTCGACCGGCCGTAGCCTCCCCGAGAAGAGGAGGGCTCATGACTGAACCGGTCAAAGAGAACTGGTTCCTCGAGGAGCTCGAGCGGCGCGGCGTGTCCCGAAGGAGCTTTCTCGGCTTCTGTTCGGTGATGGCGACCGCTCTCGCGCTCCCGCAGACCGTCGGCAAGAAGATCGCGACCGCAATCAAGGAGACCGATCGGCCCGTGCTGGTCTGGCTCGAGTTCCAGGACTGCGCCGGGAACACCGAGTCGTTTCTGCGCGCGAGTCGACCGACGGTCGCCGACATCGTGCTCGACACGCTGTCGGTCAACTACCACGAGACCATCATGGCGGCCGCCGGGCACCAGGCCGAGGAAGCCCTCGCCACGACGGTCCGGGACTACAAGGGCAAGTACATCGCGGTCGTCGAAGGCTCCATCCCGAAGGGCGCCGACGGCGCGTACTGCACGATCGGCGGGAAGTCCGCGCTCCAGATCGCTCGCGAAGTCTGCGGCGATGCGATGATGACGATCGCGGCAGGCACCTGCGCGACGTTCGGAGGTCTCCCGGCCGCGGCCCCGAATCCGACCGGAGCGCTCTCGGTCGCCGACGCGGTCCCGGGGGTCAAGAACCTGGTCAACCTCTCGGCGTGCCCGATGAACGTCGAGAACCTGACGGCGCTCGTCGTCTACTACCTGACGTTCAAGCAGGTTCCTCCGCTCGACGGTTTCCGCCGTCCCCTCTATGCCTACGGAAAGACGATCCACGACAACTGCGAGCGCCGCGCGCACTTCAACGCCGGCCAGTACGTCGAGAGCTGGGGCGACGAAGCGCACCGCACCGGTTACTGCCTCTACAAGATGGGGTGCAAAGGGCCGGTCGCGTTCCAGAACTGTCCGGTCGTCCGGTGGAACGAAGGAACGAGCTGGCCCATCGGCTGCGGCCACCCGTGCATCGGGTGTTCCGAGCCGAACTTCTGGGACTCGATGACCCCCTTCTACCAGCACCTCGCTTCGGTGCCGGGCTTCGAGCGGACCTCGATCGACAACGTCGGTCTCCTGGCGACGGCGGGCGTCGCGGCCGCGTTCGCGACCCACGGCTTCATCTCGCTCGCGCGCCACTGGCGCGACACCTCGCGGGAGCACTCGGAGTCCAAACGCGAGGAGAAAGGGGACGAGTCATGACGCGCCTGGTCGTCGATCCGGTCACGCGCATCGAAGGACATCTCCGCGTCGAGGCGGAGGTGGACGGAGGGAAGGTCAAAGACGCCTGGTCCTCCTCCACGATGTTCCGCGGAATCGAGATCATCCTGAAAGGCCGCGATCCGCGGGACGCCTGGGCCTTCACTCAGCGGCTCTGCGGCGTTTGCACGACCGTCCATGCGATTGCGTCGATTCGCGCCGTCGAGAATGCGATCGGCGCGGAACCGCCGCCGAACGCCCGACTGCTCCGCAACCTCATCATCGCGTCGCAGGCGATCCAGGATCACGTGATCCACTTCTACCACCTGCACGCTCTCGACTGGGTGGACATCGTCTCCGCTCTCTCCGCCGATCCCGTAAAGACCTCGGCGCTCGCGGAGTCCCTCTCCGACTGGCCGCTTTCGGGCACCAAATACTTCGCCGGCGTCGCGAGCCGCCTCAAGGGATTCGTCGACCGCGGCCAGCTCGGGCCGTTCGCGAACGCGTACTGGGGCCACCCCGCCTACAAGCTTCCGCCGGAAGCGAACCTGATGGCGGTCGCGCACTACCTCGAGGCGCTCGAGTGGCAGCGCGAGGTCATCAAGATGCACGCGATCCTCGGAGGAAAGAATCCGCATCTCCAGAGCTTCCTCGTCGGAGGCATGGCGACGCCGATCGATCCCGACCGCCAGGCGTCGCTGAACGCCGGCTCGATCGCGGAGCTGAAGCGGCTGATCGCAAAAGCCCACGACTTCGTCGCCCGCGTCTACATCCCCGACCTTCTGGCCGTCGCTTCCTTCTACAAGGACTGGGCAGGGTACGGCGCCGGCGTCGGCAACTACCTCGTCTACGGCGAATACCCGGAGGAGGACGGCCGCAACCCGAAGCTCTACTTCCCATCCGGCGTCATCCGGGCGCGAAACCTCGCGAAGGTCGAGCCGGTCGATCCCGCGAAGATCACCGAGCACGTGAAGCACTCCTGGTACGACTACTCGGGAGGTGACGACAAAGGTCTCCATCCTTTCAACGGCGAGACGAAGCCGAACTACACCGGTCCCAAACCGCCGTACGAGTTGCTGAACACCGAGGCGAAATACAGCTGGTTGAAGGCGCCGCGGTACGACGGCGAGCCGATGGAGGTCGGGCCGCTCTCGCGGATGCTCGTGGCATACGCCTCGGGACACGAGGCGGTCAAGAAGCAGGTCGACGGCGCGCTCGCGCACCTCGGCGTCGGAGCCGAAGCGCTCTTCTCGACTCTCGGCCGCGTGGCCGCGCGCGGCATCGAGACGCTCGTCCTCTCCGAGAAGATCGGCGAGTGGGCGGACGCGCTCGCGGCGAACATGGAGAAACGCGAGCTCCGGATCGCCGACAACTCGAAGTGGGAGCCTTCGACGTGGCCCGAGGACTGCACGGGTGCCGGCTTCCACGAGGCGCCGCGCGGGGCGCTCGGACACTGGGTCCACATCCGGAAAGGCCGGATCGAGAACTACCAGTGCGTGGTTCCGAGTACCTGGAACGCGGGACCGCGTGACGCCGCCGGGAAGCGTGGGCCGTACGAGGCCGCCCTGGTCGGCACCCCGGTCGCGAAACCGGATCAGCCGGTGGAGATCCTCCGGACGATCCACTCGTTCGATCCCTGCATGGCCTGCGGCGTCCACGTCCTCGACACGGAACGGCGGGAAATCGTCGAGGTGAGGGCGGTATGACGACGCTCGCCGAGGCCAACCGCAGGATCCACGTCGTCCCGTCCTCGGACCTCGCGCGGGTCTACGTCTGGGAGTGGCCCGTGCGGATCACGCACTGGCTGATCGCGGCGTCGATCATCGTGCTGTCGGCGACCGGTATCTACATTGGCCGTCCCTTCGTGATCTCGCACTCGGCGACGTTCATGGCGACTGTCAAGACGGTCCACTCCTACACCGCGATCGTCTTCACCCTCGCCGTCGCCTCCCGGATCGCCTGGATGTTCGTCGGCAACTCCTACGCGCGCTGGTACAACTTCATTCCCGTTCACCGCCATCGCCGCAAGGGTCTCGTCGGGACCTTCGAGTTCTACGTTTTCCTTCTCCGCAAACCACCCGGCTATGTCGGTCACAACCCGCTCGCCGGCATGACCTACCTGCTCGTCTTCCTTCTCTATTTCATGATGATCACGACGGGCTTCGCCCTCTACTCCATGTCCGCCCCGGTCGGGTCCCCGATGCGCGCGTTCCAGTTCCTCCTTCCGCTCTTCGGCAACCTGCAGGCGGCGCGCTGGATCCACCACGTCGGCATGTGGATGCTCCTCGGTTTCGCCGTCCACCACGTGTACAGCTCGATTCTCATGTCTCAGGTCGAAGCGAACGCGACGACGGAGTCGATCTTCTCCGGTTACAAGTTCGTGCCCCGGCAGGACGTCACGGAGCCGGGGTTTCGGGCGGATAAGGCCCGGAGACGGCGTGCCTGAAAAAGGCGGCTTGCTCGTTCTCGGCCTCGGTAACCTTCTCTGCGGCGACGACGGCGCCGGGGTCGCTGCCGTGGAGATGCTTCGCGAACGGTACGAAGCGCCTCCCGGCGTGAGCGTCCTCGACGGCGGGACTCTCGGGCTCTCTCTTCTTCCGTACGTCGAGGACGCCTCGGACGCCATTCTCGTGGACGCGATCCGCGCCGACGCGCCGCCCGGAGCCGCCGTCCGGCTGGAGGGCTCCGACGTCCCGCTCGCGGCCCGGGAGCGCCTCTCGGTTCACCAGGTCGGCGTCGCGGACCTCCTCGGAGGCGCTCACCTCGTCGGCCGTCTGCCGGACCGGCTCCTGCTGCTCGGCGTCGTGCCCGAGACGCTGGAGCTCCGGTTCGGCCGGTCGGCTTCCGTCGAGGCGGCGCTCCCGGATCTCGTCGAACGCATCGTCACCGAAGCGGAAGCGTGGGGCTATCGCTTCGTTCCAAAGGCGGGGCATGGGCAGGCTGGCGTTCGGAGCGATCGCGCTCGGGCTGACGGCGATCGCCTGTAGCGATCCGGATGGAGACCTTCCGCCGACCTATCGGGACGCAGCCGTCCCGAAGGCGCGCATCGCGGCGGCCGAAGCCCGCGAGCGCGGGCGGGCTCTCTTCCTCGAGCACTGCTCTCTCTGCCACGGCCGGACCGGGACCGGCCGGGGGGAGCGTCGGGAAGGGTTCGCCCGTCCGCCCCGCGATTTCACCGACGTCGCCTGGCGGCGGAGCATGACGCCGCGCCGGGTGTTCTTCGCGGTCCGGGAAGGAGTTCGCGGAACCGCCATGCCCTCGTGGAAAACGCTCGGCGACGACGAGCTCTGGGACCTGACGGCCTACGTGCTCTCGATCGCGGGGGCGACCGGATGATCGAGGGCCGCCGCATCCAGATCCGCGGGACCGTCCAGGGCGTCGGATTCCGTCCGTGGGTCTACCGCCTCGCCTGCGAGGAGGGGATCGCCGGACGGGTCCGCAACGACACCTCCGGCGTGACGATCGACGCGTTCGCGCCGGGCTCCGCCCTCGACGCGTTCGTCGCCCGACTCGGATCTTCGGCGCCGCCGGCCGCCGCCGTCCGGAACCTTTCCTTCGAGCCGATTCCCGCCGAGAACGCCGACCGCTTCTCGATCGTCGAGAGCGATTCGGCGGGGGAGCGGTCGATCTCGATTCCTCCCGACCTCGCGACCTGTTCCGAGTGCCTCGCCGAAGTCTTCGATCCGGCGAACCCGCGTTTCCGCTATCCGTTCACGAACTGCACGCACTGCGGTCCGCGCTTCACGATCGCGACGGGAGT
>DASUAD010000459.1:0-3593 GCA_035763965.1 Thermoanaerobaculia bacterium
TGCGCATCGCGCGCGGCGTCCCGATTGCTCCCGGTGACGCGGATGCCGAGCTCCCGAGCGAGCGAAGAAGCCTTTCGCTTGTTGGGGTGAGAGGCCACGAGTTTGGACTTTTGGCCCCAGCCCGATGCGAGGATTCCCCGCAGCAGGGCGCTGCCCATGTTTCCGGCGCCGAGGACCGCGATCTTTCGGGCTGTCATCTTTCCTCCGCTTCGATCGGACGTGGCGAAGTCTCGCGAGAAGGAGCCAAAGCGATCGACCGCTGCGCCAATCGGCGGGCCGGAAAGCCTGCGAAGTCAGGCATCCGGCCGATCCGACCGGCGCCGTTCGGAACGCGGAACGATCGCCTCAGGGGGCGATCGTTCCGTACGGCTTGACCTGTTCCTCGATGACCTTCCTGTCCCCGACGACGACGATCGTCGCCTTGTCGTCCTGGATGTACTTCTGCGCCAGCCGCTGCACGTCCTGCGGCGTGACGGCGTAGACCTGTTTCACGTACGACTTCAGATAGTCGGCCGGCAGGCCGTGCAGGTCCACCAGCTCGAGGACGTTGATGATCCCGCTCCTCGAGGAGTTCTGCAGGACGAAGACCCCGGCCATGTAATTCTGAGCGGCCTTGAGCTCCGCGGCCGTCGGCGGCTCGGCCTGCAGGCGATCGATCTCGTAGAAGATCTCCTTCAGCGAGGGACCGGTCACGTTCGTCGTCACGTCGGCCGCCTCCGCCCAGTAGGCATCGCGATAGCGCGTCGAGAGCTGGCTCGACGGCGAATACGTGTATCCCTTGGATTCGCGGATGTTCGCCGTGATCCTCGAGGAGAAGTAGCCGCCGAGAAGGGTGTTCACGACCGACAGCGGAACGTAGTCCGGGTTCGAAGGGTCGATGACCGGCATCCCGAGCAGGATCGTCGACTGGACCGCGCCCGGCCGGTCGACGAGGTGGACCGCCCGCGCGGTCTTCGGCTGCGGCGCCGCGAGGGTCGAGGGCTTGCCGGCTTTCCAGCCGCCGAACGCCTCCCGGATCGCGGCCTCCATGGCCGCACGGTCAAAGCGCCCCGCGACGTAGAGGTGCGCCCGGCCCGCCCCGTAGTTCGCGTCGTAGAAGTTGCGCACGTCGGCGATCGTGAAGCCCTGGATCATCTCGGGCGTAGGGAAGATGCGCCCATAGGGGTGATCTGCGTAGAGCAGCCCGCGGAACTTCTCGAGCGCCATCTGCTGCGGCTGGCTCCGGATGATCGACAGCTCCCGTGCGCTGTCTGCCTTCAACCTCGAGAGCTCCGACTCCGGGAACTTCGGATTTCGGGCGACGTCGGCCACGAGCCGCGCCATCTCGGGCCCGAACTCCGAGAGAACGTCCCCCGAGATCTCGGCGGCGTTCACGCTGACGTTGACGTCGAGCGAGCCTCCCATCCGCGCCGCGGCCTCGGAGATCTGCGAGGCCGTCTTCGTCGTCGTCCCTTCTCTCATGAGGTCGCCCGTCAGGTCGGCGAGCCACGTCTGCTTCGCGCTTTCGTAGGCGTTTCCGGCGAGGATGGCGAGCTCCACCCGGACCTTCGGGACCGTCCCGTACGGCACGAGCGAGACCTCGAGACCGTTGTCGAGCTTGAACTCGACGGGCGCGGGAAGCTGAAAGTCCTTCGTCGGGCCGGGCGCCGGCGGGGTCTGTTTCTGGGCGAACGCTCCCGCCGCCGGGAGCACGACCGCCAGCGCGAACGCGAACGTCGTCTTCTTCATGACTTCTTCTCCGGAGCCGCGGCGGCCGGCTTGGCCTCGGCCTTCGGCTCGACCGTCAGGATCGTGCGGTTGGTCGGGCGCAGGTACTCCTTCGCGGTCGCGAGGAGCAGCTGCGGGGTCACCTTGCGGAACTCGTCCTCCAGCCGGTTGATCCGGCCGGGATCGTCGTCGAAGAGAGCGAAGCTCGCGAGCAGATCGGCGCGGCCGAAACCGAAAAAGCCCTCGATGTCGTCGTACAGCTGAGACCGCATCTTGACCATCGCCCGGTCGAGCGTCGCCGCGTCGACGGCGGTGGTGCGGAGCTTCTCCACCTCGGCGTCGAACACTTTCAGGATCGCCTCGGGCGTCTTGTCGGCGTCGTGGAAGAGAGAGGCCATCCAGAGAGTCGGCCCGTTGATGTTGTGCATGTTCCCGAGCAGGTTGATGCCGCCTTCGACGTCACCGGTCAGGCCGCTCCTCTGCACCAGCGCCTCGTACAGGCGGCTGTCCTTGCCCTGCAGGAGGATCTGGTCGAGGAGTCCCATCGCGAAGTACTCGGGCGTGTTGCGCTTCGGCGTGTGGTAACCCACGGCGAGCGCCGGCCGCGTGGCGAGCGGGTCGGCCTTGGAGGCGCGCTTCTCCTTTTCCTGGCGCGGCTCGGAGATGTCGGGCGCGGCGGGGCGCGGAGTCCCCTGGATACCGGCGAAGTACTTCTCGATCCAGCCGCGGGCCTGGGCCGGATCGAAGTCGCCGACCACCGCGAGCGCAGCGTTGTTGGGCGCGTAGTACGTCGAGAAGAACTTCTTCACGTCCTCGAGGGTGGCCGCGTCGAGGTCCTTCAGGTCGCCGTAGAAGTTGTGGGCGTTGTACCAGTTGGTGTTGGCGTACTGCGGCAGGTCGAGCCACGGGAATCCGCCGTACGGGCGGTTCAGGACGTTGACCTTGACCTCGTTCTTGACGACGCCCTGCTGGTTCGTCAAGTTCTCCTGCGTGATCGCCAGGCCGCGCATGCGGTCGGCTTCGGCCCAGAGGACGGTCTCCAGCGCGTTCGACGGCACGATCTGGAAGTAGTTCGTGAAGTCGAACCGGGTCGAGCCGTTCATCACGCCGCCGTTGGCCTGAATCAGCTTGACGAACTCCATCTTGCCCAGGTTCTGGGAGCCCTGGAACATCATGTGCTCGAAGAGGTGGGCGAAGCCGGTCCGGTCGCGCGGCTCGATGCGGAAGCCGATGTTGTAGTAGACGGCGACGACCGCCGTGGGCGCGGTCGTGTCGCGCGACAGCACGACCTTCAGGCCGTTTCCGAGCTTGTAGTACTCGACGGGCACCGTGAAGGCGGAAGGGGCTGCGGACGCCGAGCCCTGGGCCGAGGCGGGTCGGGACGCGGCGAACGACCCCGCGAAAACGAGGCCGGTCAGGCCGGCCAGAAAGCGATTTCGGGTACGGGTTTTCATCGATCCTCCTGAGGGAAACGCGACTTTATGCGTACGTCTCGAAGAAGGAAAGGTTTCCCCAAAAAAGGACGGCCCGGCGCTCGGGCCGGGCCGTCCTCAGGAAATCGCGTGTCCTGTCGTCAGTTCGTGCAGAAGCTGGTCAGGTAGTAACCGTCTCCGGTGTGGCTGTCCACGACTGCGGCGTACACGACGATCGGTCCTCCGCTCGTCGTGTCGATGACGAAGTAGTCGTCGATGCGACGTTCCGACGGCGCACGGCGTCTATCAGCTCGAAGATGCCCTGCTGCAGGCCCGCGACGCCGACCGCGCCGCTGTTGATGTGCGCGGCGGTGGGGTTCGTGACCCCTTTCACGAGGAGCGAGTAGTCGATGGTCGTGCTCGAGCGCATGTCCGGTTGCCGCGACGTGCGGGAAAAGAGGACGGACTCGAAGC
>DASUAD010000460.1:0-2125 GCA_035763965.1 Thermoanaerobaculia bacterium
GAGGCCGGCCCGCCGAGCCGAGCGCCGGTGGCGTAAGCCAGATCCCGAGCAAGCGAGCGCGACGTAATAGAATCCCCCGCCTTCAATGGACCCCCACAAGTCTCTGTTCCGGAAGGTCGAGAAGGCCCTTCAGGTGATCGAACGGTCGTCCGATCCTTCCTCGACGATCGCGCAGACCGCGAGCGCCGTCATCGAGAACTTCCGGGACGATCTCGGGGTCGGAGGCGGCCGGGTTTACGAGCGTCGCGACGGCGGTTACGAGCTGACGCACGTCTTCGGGAACGCGGTGGCCACGCCCGGCATCTTCGTGCCCGACGCGTATCCGCCGGTCCAGCGGCTCATCGACGAGGGCGTCGTTCTCATGGATCTGACCGCGCCCGGCGTCGATCCGGAGTTCGAGAGGAAGCTCGGCGTCGAGCGGTTCGCCGCGATCGCGGTCGGAGACGACCAGTACATCCTGTCGTTTTCGGTCGCGCCGGGAACACACGAAGAGGATCTCATGGCGTCTCTCGGCATCCTCCGGCATGCGGTCGACCTCAAGCTGCGGGAGGAGCGTTTCGTCTCGGTTCTGAACGAAGCCCGGCAGATCCAGATGTCGCTCCTGCCCAAGCGGTCGCCCCGCCGCGGGGATCTCGACATCGCCGGGTACACGGTGCCCGCCGAGATCGTCGGGGGCGACTTCTTCGACTTCATCACGGTGACCGATCGGATCCAGGGAATCGCCATCGCCGACGCTTCGGGCCACGGCCTTCCGGCGGCGCTGCAGGTGCGGGACGTCTATACCGGACTCCGCATGGGGGTGGCGCGCGACTTCAAGATCGTGAGAACCGTCGAACGCCTGAACCGCATCATTCATCAGTCACGGATGTCGACGAAGTTCGTCTCGCTCTTCTATGGCGAGATCGAGGACGAAGGGAACCTCATCTACGTCAACGCGGGGCACCCACCGCCGCTTCACTTCCACGCGAAGGGCGTGACGACGTTGAAGCAGACCGGGCTCGTGCTCGGGCCATCGGCGACCGCGACCTACAGCCGCGGCTTTCTCTCGCTGGAGCCGGGGGATGCGCTGCTCCTCTATACCGACGGGATGACCGAGGCCACCGATTCGAAGGGGAAAGAGTTCGGAGTCGAGAGGTTGAAGCGGGCGTTTCTCGCGTTGCGCGACCGACCGTCGGACGAGATCGTGCGGGAGCTCGTCGCGAAGGTCGGCGGGCATTGCCGCGACTGCCCTTCCGAGGACGACCGGACGGCGGTGGTGGTGAAGCGCGTCAAACCGGAACAGGCGACCGTGCCGATCCCGCCCGCTCCGGCGCCGCCAACCGGATAGGGGACGATCCTCTGGTTCTCACCGAAGACGACGTCCGCGGCCTGCTGCGGATGAAAGACCTGATCCCGGCGGTCGAGCGGGCGCTCGTGGATCTTTCCGCCGGACGCGCGATTCAGCCGGTCCGTACGGTCATCCCGGTCGCGGATCACCACGGCTTCTTCGCGGTCATGCCCGCCTACGTGGGAGCGCTCGGCGCCAAGCTGGTGACGTTTTTTCCGGACAACCGGGACCGCGACACGCACCACGCGATCGTCGTCCTTTTCCGCCCCGAGACCGGCGAGCCGCTCGTCACGATGGACGGACGGTTGATCACCGAGATGCGGACCGCCGCGGTCTCCGCCGCCGCGACGAGAGCGCTCGCGCGAGCCGATGCGTCCGTGCTCGCGATCATCGGGTCGGGCGTGCAGGCGAGGAGCCACCTCGAAGCGATCCGCCTGGTCCGCGACCTCCGCGAGGTCCGGGTCTGGAGCCCGCGTCGCGCGACCGAGTTCGCCGAGGCGTTCGAGGTGCGCGCAGCGGAGTCGGCGGAATCCGCGGTCCGCGGAGCCGACATCGTCGTCGTCGCCACGACGCCGAGGACGCCGGTGCTCAAGGGCGGGTGGCTGGCGCCCGGGACCCACGTCAACGCGGTCGGCGCCACCCGGCCCGACTGGCGGGAGCTCGACGACGAGGTCCTCTCCCGTTCCCGGATCTTCGTCGAAACGAGGGAAGCGGCGTCGAGGGAGTCGGGCGACGTCATCGCGTCCGGCCGCATCGACGCGGAGATCGGAGAGGTCTTCGCCGGCCGGGCGCTCGGAC
>DASUAD010000461.1:0-6200 GCA_035763965.1 Thermoanaerobaculia bacterium
ATGAGGTCGCGGGAGCCGAGCTGGCGGCGGAGCTCCGTCGGCACCCGCGGATCATAGAGAATTCGGTCGGATGAACTTGAAAAACGCGGCGCCCGAAGAATTCGGGCCGGTCAAGACGTTCTTCTACCGCCTGTGGGCGGAGCCGTCCATCGACCCGATGCACCGCCGCATCGCGGGCGAAGTGCCGACCGACAGCGGCAGGCTCCTCGACGTCGGGTGCGGGGGCGGGAAGCTCGCCCACCTGATCGCGACGTCGCGGCCCAACGTGCGCGTCGTCGGAATCGACTCCTCCGAACCGATGATCCGCGTCGCGCGCAAGCGTTATTCGAGCGTGGCGAACCTCGAGTTCCGCTCCGGCACGGTCGAGCAGTCCGGCTCGTCCGCGGAGTTCGATTTCGCGCTCACCGTCCTCTCGTTCCACCACTGGGAGGAGCCGGAGAACACGCTCGCGGCGATCCATCGGGCCCTCGTCCCCGGAGGACGCCTCTGGGTCTACGAGATGGACCCGGACGCGCCGGCCGACGCGATCCGCGCCGACCGCGCGCCACTGTGGGGATTCTTGCGGTTCCCGATCGGCCTGCAGCGGAGGATGGCGCGCGACCACGGTTTCTCGATGTCGGAGGTCGAGTCGGTCGTGCGCCCGGCCGTCGCGCGGACGCCGTTCGGCGACCTGAGGGCGACGCGGACGGGATCGATGCTGAGGATGGAGATGGGAAAGGATGCCATCGGCGCAGTCAGCCCCCTCACCCCGATCCCATCTTCCGAAGGGAGAGGGGAGTTGGCCCGATGAGGCTTCTCGACGCGATCGGGAGAACGCCGCTTCTCGAGCTGCCGAGAATCGCCTCGAGCGTCCCGGGGCTGCGCCTGCTCGCGAAGGCCGAGCACCTCAATCCCGGAGGCAGCGTCAAGGACCGGCCGGCGCGGGCGATGATCCTGGACGGCATCGCCCGGGGATTGCTGACGCCAGGCAAGAGGATCCTCGAAGCGACGTCCGGAAATACCGGGATCGCCGACGCGATGATCGGCCGCGCGCTCGGATACCCCGTCACGCTCTGCGTACCCGGAAACGTCTCGCCGGAGCGCCGCGCGTTCCTGACCGCGTACGGCACCGAGATTCTCCTGACGGATCCGCTGGAGGGCACCGACGGCGCCATCCGCAAGGCGCGATCACTCGCTGCCGACCGTCCGGACCTCTACTTCTATCCGGACCAGTACTCGAACCCCGCGAACTGGCGCGCCCACTTCGAGACGACCGGCCCGGAGATCTGGGAAGAGACCGGCGGCCGGTTCACTTTTTTCGTCGCCGGCCTCGGGACGTCGGGCACGTTCATGGGCATCACGCGGTTCCTGCGTTCGAAGGATCCGTCGATCCGCTGCATTTCCGTCGAGCCCGACGGGCCTCTGCACGGCCTGGAAGGGATGAAGCACATGGCGACTGCGATGGTGCCCCCCATCTACGACCCGTCACTTGCCGATGGACGGCGTGAAGTCGCGACCGCCGACGCCTACGCCATGTGCCGGCGCCTGGGGCGGGAGGAAGGCGTCTTCGTGGGACCGTCCGCGGGCGCGAACGTCGTGGCATCGCTTGCGGTCGCGCGCGAGCTCCACGGGAAGGCGGCGACGATCGTCACCATCCTCTGCGACGGCGGAAGCCGGTATCTTTCGGCGCCGTTCTGGCGGGAGACGTGATCCGGATCGGGAGGGCGCAGCTCGAAGCGATCCGCGAGCACGGGCGCGAGACGTATCCGGAGGAATGCGTCGGAGCACTCCTCGGCCGCAAGGGAGAGCCGGCGTCCGTCCTGCACGTCGAGAGGATGGAGAACATCCGAACCGAGGAGCGCGCCCGGCGCTACGAGATATCGCCGAAGGACTACATCCGGGTCGAGGAGCTCGCGTCTGACAAAAGCCTCGCGCTGCTCGGCTTTTACCACTCCCACCCGGACCACCCGGCCGCGCCCTCGGCGTACGACCGGGAGCGGGCGTTCCCGTTTTTCCACTATCTTGTGTGCTCCGTGGCCGGCGGAGAACCCGGCGAGATCACGGCCTGGACGCTGACCGAGGAGACGGGGGAGTTCGACCGAGAACCGATGCTGGAGGAAGAGACGTAATACCAAAGATGCCACGCATCCTGCTCCCCACGCCCCTTCGCCCCTACGCCGACGGCGCCGCCTCGGTCGACGTCCCCGGCGCCACGGTGGCCGACGCCCTGAACGAGCTCGTGTCGCGCCATCCGCAACTCCGCAAGCACCTCTACGACGACGGAGGACGGCTTCGGTCGTTCGTGAACTTCTACAAGAACGACGAGGACGTACGTTATCTCGAGAAGGACGGAACCCGTCTCGCGGCCGACGACTCTCTGTCGATCGTTCCGTCGATCGCGGGAGGCGCCCAGGATCCTCCTTCTCCCCGGGCGGGTGAGGGCGCTTCCTCCGCTACTCCCTCTCCCCGCGTGCGGGGAGAGGGTGGGGGTGAGGGGGACCTCTCCAAAGAGGAGATCCGGCGCTACTCGCGGCACCTCATCATGCCGGAGGTCGGCGTCGAGGGGCAGAAGAAGCTGAAGGCTGCGCGCGTGCTCGCGATCGGCGCGGGCGGCCTCGGTTCGCCGCTCTCGGTCTACCTGGCGGCGGCGGGCGTCGGGACGATCGGCCTCGTCGATTACGACGTCGTGGACGACTCGAACCTGCAGCGCCAGATCCTGTACGGCGTTTCCGACGTCGGCCGGCCGAAGCTCGAGGCCGCGGCCCGGCGCCTGACCGACATCAACCCCAACGTGAAAGTCGTTCCCTACGAGACGCGCCTGACGAGCGAGAACGCGCTCGAGATCTTCCGCGACTACGACATCGTCGCCGACGGGACGGACAACTTCCCCACGCGGTATCTCGTCAACGACGCGTGCGTGCTGACGGGAAAGCCGAACGTGTACGCGTCCATCTTCCGTTTCGAGGGTCAGGCGTCGGTGTTCTGGGCGAAAAAGGGGCCGTGTTACCGGTGCCTCTACTCCGAGCCGCCGCCGCCCGGCCTTGTGCCGTCGTGCGCCGAGGGCGGAGTGCTCGGCATCCTGCCCGGCCTTCTCGGCATCATCCAGGCGACGGAGACCGTCAAGCTCGTCCTCCAGAGCGGTGACCCGCTCATCGGGCGGCTCCTGCTCGTCGACGCGCTCTCGATGTCCTTCCGGGAGCTGAAGCTGCGCAAGAACCCGGATTGCGTCGTGTGCGGGCCGAACCCGACCGTCACGGAACTCATAGACTACGAGCAGTTCTGCGGCGTCCGACAGGAGGATCCGATGAGTCGCGAGGAGACGATTCCGGCGATCACCGTCCAGGAATTGAAAGAGATGCGCGATCGGGGCGAGGACTTCGTGTTGGTGGACGTCCGCGAGCCGCACGAGTTCGCGATCAGCGCGTTCCCCGAATCGGTGAGGATCCCGCTCGGGACGTTGCCCCAGAACCTGAATAGACTCTCGACGGCCGACGAGATCGTCGTTCACTGCAAGATGGGCGGGCGCAGCGCACGCGCCGTGCAGTTTCTCCGCGAGGCCGGTTTCAAGAAGGTCCGGAACCTCGTCGGCGGCATCGACCGCTGGGCGCAGGAGATCGATTCGACGATGCCGAGGTACTGAAACCGGGGATGCGACGCCTCGGCGTCATCGTTCTCGTCATCGGCCTCGCCGGCTTCCTGCTCGCGACGCGGGAGCGCCGCGGTTACGACTCGGTGGAAGGGAAGGTCCGGGCCGCCGTCTCGAGCGAGGAGCGCAAGAAGAAGGATACGTGGGAGATGATGCGCTGGGTCTCGCTCGGGGTGGGAGTTTTCGGTGCGGTGCTCATCGCGTTTCCGGGGAAGCGCCCCTCATCCTGACCCTCTCCCCGCAAGCGGGGAAGCGTCCCTCACCCTGAATCCTCTCCCCGCAAGCGGGGAGAGGGGAACCGCCGCTACCCCGCGACGTCGCGGACCGCCGGCTTCTCGAGGAGCCGGTCGACCTTCGCCGCGAGGATGAAGTCGTTTTCGTGGAGCCCGCCGATCTTGTGGGTCCAGAGAGTCAACTCGACCTTGTTCCAGTGGATCGCGATGTCGGGGTGGTGACCCTCTTCCTCGGCGAGGGCCGCGACGCGATTGACGAACTCCATCGCGGCGACGAAGTCGCGGAACTCGAATCGCCGGAAGAGCCGCGTCCCGTTCTCCTCGAGCGTCCACCCGGGGGTCGCGGCGGCGTACTCCCGTGCCTTTTCCTCCGTGAGCGGGGGAATGCCGCCGCGGCAGGGGACGCACGTCCTGGCGGTGAGCTCGTGAGCATCCATCAGCGGGAGCGTACTCTCTCTTCCCGCCGGCGGCGAGAGGGCGGGGGCGAGGAGCGGATCACCGGTCGATCGTCGCCATGAGCTGCTCGTTGTAGCGAGGCCCGGCGACTTTCTCCGGCGCGAGTGCCGCGTCGAGGTTCGCT
This sequence comes from Thermoanaerobaculia bacterium, assembly GCA_035763965.1. Taxonomy (GTDB): domain Bacteria; phylum Acidobacteriota; class Thermoanaerobaculia; order UBA5066; family Gp7-AA6; genus Gp7-AA6. The sequence continues at coordinate 4,439 of DASUAD010000461.1, forward strand.
ATCTCGGAGGACGACAGGGCAATTGAGGCGGCGCCCACGTTCTCCTCGAGGTAGCGTCGCCGTTTCGTGCCGGGGATGGGCCCAATGTCCTCTCCCCGGTGCAGAAGCCAGGCGAGCGCGATCTGCGCCGGCGTCGCGCGCCTCTCTTCCGCGAGCTCCAGCACGGCCGACGCCGCACGCATGTTCGCGTCGAAATTCTTGCCTGCGAAACGCGGGTCGCCCCTTCGGAAGTCCTTCTCCGGGTATTCCTCGGCTCGCTTGACGTTGCCCGATAGAAACCCGCGGCCGAGCGGGCTGAAGGGAACGAGCCCGATGCCGATTTCGCGAAGAAACGGGATGATCCGCGGCTCGAGGTTGCGCTCCCACAGCGAGTACTCGCTCTGCACGGCGGAGATCGGGTGAACCGCGTGCGCGCGTCGGATCGTGGTCTCGCCCGCCTCGGAGAGGCCGAGGAAGCGGACCTTGCCCTCGCGAACGAGCTTCGACATGACACCGACGACGTCCTCGATCGGGACTTCGGGATCGACGCGATGCTGGTACAGGAGGTCGATGTAGTCGGTGCCGAGGCGGCGGAGGGAGCCTTCCACGGCTCGCCGGATGTGCTCGGGCCGGCTGTTCAGGCCCGAGGGCTTTCCGTCCACGATGCGAAAGCCGAACTTCGTCGCGACGATGACGTCGCGGCGCCGCACCTTCAGCGCGCGTCCGAGGAGCTTCTCGTTCTTGAAGGGCCCATAGACCTCGGCCGTGTCGAAGAACGTCACGCCGAGCTCGACCGCGCGATGGATCGTGGCGATCGATTCGCGCTCGTCGGCCGCGCCGTACGACTGACTCATCCCCATGCAGCCGAGCCCGAGCTCCGAGACCTCGAGACCCTCCCGTCCGAGCCTTCGTTTCTTCAGCACGGGAGGGGAGTTTATGCCTGCGCGTGTACGCGACGGGCAGGATCACCATCGGCACCCGTTGAACCTTCGCGTGCATCTTTCCGCGCTCGCGGGAGAGGGTCGCGTGAGGTGCAAGGTTCTCCCTCTCTCCGCGAACGGGGAGAGGGTTGGGTGATGGCGTCTAGGAGTTCGTTCGCCCCAGAACGGATCCGGCCATCCCGATCACATCGTCGATCATCGAACCGTCGCGATTGCGATCGAGCAGTGGGGTCAGCATGGCCATGAGTCCGCCGGCTCGGGCGGGCGCGGCCACCGGGCCGGAATCCGACGACGCCACCGCGTTGCGCGAGAGACCTCCCATCACCATCGCGGCGACGAGCGGGAGCATCTGCTTCAGCGTGCCGACCCCGATGCCGGTCTGGTCGGCAGCGCGCTGGGCGACCCTCCGGCTGACGTCTTTGCTGCCGAACAGGTGCGAGAGGATCCCGTTCCCGTCCTCCGTGGTGGCGGGATCGGCGAGGATCGTCGGGTCCTCGAGATACCGCTCGTGACCGCCCGTCGTCAGAGCGGAGAGGAGACCTTCGAGGCCCCCTTCGCTCCCCATGTTCCGTTGAAGGCCCGCCGCGAGCGCCGGCACGAGCGCCGAGAGGGCGGACTGCGTTTTCTCCGGAGGCAGACCGAACTGACTGCCAAGCTGCCGCACGGCTCCTCCGTCCTGCGTGTTCAGAATCGTTTGCAGAATGTCCATGACGTCCTCCTCAGACTTTCAATCCCAAATCTCCCGGGTCGTGAGAGCGAAGGTCGCCATCGTGTTCATGGGAAGTGCCGGTGAGCCTATCGCCAGTGTGAGCCCGGGTGAGAACGAATCATGTCGCGTGTGC
>DASUAD010000462.1:0-6307 GCA_035763965.1 Thermoanaerobaculia bacterium
GACGCGGAAGTACTTGAACGTCGAGTAGACAGAGTGGCAGTGCAGATCCGCTTTCTTGAAGCGACTGTCGGAGAACCAGCCGGGTTTCTCCGGCTCCGGGGTCTTTCTCGACGGCATCGAAGAGACGCAGTGTGCAAAGGGCAGGCCGCTCGAGTCAAGTGACCGAGGAACCGGGAAATAAAAACGGGGTTTTCCGGCTCGTTTCCCGTTTTCCGTTTCCCGTTTTCCGTCTCCGGGCCTGGGCTATGCTCTGCCGGTGCCGCGCGTCCTCTTTCGCCTCATCTACGGCTCCATCCTGGCCGTCGTGTTCCTCTTCGCGGCGTGGATCGGATTCCAGCGGTCGATCGTGGGCCGGTCGGTTTCGGTGCCGGATCTGTCCGGCAAAGCGGTTCCGGAGGCCATCCGCATCGCGCACGACGTCGGCCTGCAGGTCGAGGAGGAGGCGCCCCGGGCGCGCTACGACGATCGGGTCCCGCGCCACCGCGTCCTCCTCCAGCAGCCGGAGGCAGGCTCTCTCGCCAAACCCGGACAGGTCATTCGTCTCGTCCTCTCCCTCGGGCCGCGGGAGCTCAAGGTTCCCGACCTCGCGGGCCTCGCCCCCCGCGCGGCGGCGCTGAAGCTCGCGCGCGAGTCGCTCCAGCTCGGAACCGTCTCCTGGTACCGCGATGCCGACGCGCCGACGGGTATCGTCGCGCAGAACCCGGACCCCGATACGCCGGCGACGAAGGGGAGCACGGTCGAGGTGCTGACGAATCGCGGCCTGCCCGAGCAACGCTTCGTGATGCCCGACTTCGTCGGACAGGAGGCGGATCGCGTTCGCGCGCGGCTCCAGACGTTCGGGTTTCGCGTGGGGAGCGCGCGGTACGAGGCTTACGAGGGCGTTGCGCCGAACACGGTCCTGAAGCAGTTTCCGCCGGCCGGCTATCCGCTGTCGCGGCGCGACGTCGTCTCTCTGACCGTCTCGCAATCCGCCTCGGCGATCCCTCCCGCGTCGTGACGAGAGTCCGGATCGCGCCGTCGCTTCTCGCGGCGGATTTCGCGCGGCTCGCCGATGCCCTCGCGACTGCGGAGCAGGGGGGCGCGGACCTCGTGCACGTCGACGTCATGGACGGCCACTTCGTTCCGAACCTGACGATCGGGCCGCCGGTCATCAGGGCGCTCCGCGCCGCGACGCGGCTCGCGCTCGACGTGCATCTCATGATCGAGGCGCCCGAGAGGACCCTGTCGGAGTACCTCGACGCGGGCGCCGACTGGGTGTCGGTCCACGTCGAGGCCACGCGTCATCTGCAGCGCTGCCTCGCGACGATCCGGAAATCCGGCGTGCGCGCGGGCGCGGCGATCAACCCGGCCACGCCTCCCCAGGCGCTCGCCGCGTCGTGGGGGGATCTCGACTACGTGGTCGTCATGTCGGTCAATCCGGGCTGGGGAGGACAGGCCTTCCTGCCGGGATCGGTCGACAAGGTGCGGCGCCTTCGCGCGGAGGCGTCCGAAGCGGGTGCCCGCCCGACCGTCGAGGTCGATGGGGGCGTGGACGAGGGGAACGCTTCGTCCCTCGCGGCCGCCGGCGCGGAAATTCTGGTTGCGGGGACGGCGATTTACGGGTCGAGCGATCCGGTCGGAGCGATCGGACGACTGCGGGCAGCCGCGGAAGGAGTCCGGGCCTGAGGACGAGCGGGACGATTCGAGCAGGAGCGAGAGTGGCCGCTGCGGTGGTCGCAGCGTTCGCCTTCTCATTGGTCGCCTGTTCGGGGACCAAGAAGCCCGACAAGCTGACGCAGGAGCTCCTCTCGAAGTCGAAGGAGGAGCTCTTCGAGAAGGGAAAGGGGCTGATCGAGAAGAAGAAGTACGAGCAGGGGCGCAAGTACCTGACCTTCGTCTTCGAGACCTACCCCAACGATCCGCTCGGACGCGACTCTCTCCTGATGGTGGCCGACTCGTTCTTCAAGCAGGGGGGCACCGGCTACACTGAAGCGCGCTTCCGGTATCGCGACTACCTGAACCGCTATCCGGGCGCTGCGCGGCGCGATTACGCGCGATACCAGTTCGCGCTCACGTACGACAAGGAGATCGAGCGGCCCGATCGCGACCAGACCGCGACGCGCGAGGCGATCGACCAGTACCGCGCGCTGATCCGCGAGTACCCGACGTCCTCATTCGCTATCGCCGCGAAGGAGCGGGTCCGCGTGCTCACCGATCTTCTGGCGGAGCACGACTTCGAAGTCGGCTTCTTCTACATGCGCAAGGGAGCGCCCGGCGCGGCTCTGGCCCGTTTCACCGAAGTCGAGCAGCGCTACCCGGAATACGTCGGGCGGGACAAGCTCTACTTCTACTCGGGACGGGTCCTCGAGAGACTCGGCCGTCGCGAGGAGGCGGACCGGTACTACTCCCGCCTGATCGAGGAGTTTCCCGACAGCGAGTGGGCGCGGAAGGCGCGGGGCTCGAAAGGGGAGAAGCCGGCGGCGACCGCGGCGACGGGCACGAAGTCCGGGACACCGAGCCCCCGGTAAGTCTCGCGCCCGCAACCCCCCGGGCCCCGGTAAGTTACGCTCGTTTTGCGCGGCGTCCGGCTCGTCCGGGAGAGGCGTTTGTGGTACCTTTTAGGACACAAAAGGCGTCTCGCCGAATTTCTTAAGGAGTCGCCATGCGTCTCCCCGACCGCTGTCTCGCTTCCGTTCTGGCCGGAGCTCTCGTGGCCGCCGCCGGCATCGCCCAGACGCCGCCTCCGAGCCCCCCAAATCCCGCACCCGGCGAGCCCAAGAGAGAGATTTCGGGAGGGGCCGTCGTCGTGGCGCCGGAGCCCCCGACCGCGGTCGTGAGCGAGGCAAAGGCGACCGTCGAGGCCGCCCCGCAGCCGCTCGGTTACGAGAGCGACGTCTACTGCTTCGGTTACCTGGGAGCGGTCCGGGACAGCTTCCCGGCGAAGGTGATCGGCGCCGAAAACCTCGCCGAGCAGGAGGATTACTTCACAGGCGACCTCCTTTACGTCGATGCGGGCTACAGCCGCGGCCTGAAGGTCGGCGACGAATTCTGGCTCGTCACCCCGGAGCAGGTGGTCGTTCACCCCACGACGGGCAAGGATCTCGGGCGGTTCTACCAGTACCGGGGCCGGGGCGTCGTCGAAAGTCTCGGGGGACGTTCGGCCTCGATCCGCGTGTCGAGCTCCTGCTCCGACATACCGATGGGCTCTTACCTGAAGCCCTTCGAGCCGGTTCCCATCCCCCTGGCGCGCAAGACCGCTCCCGCCGTCGCGGGAGATCCACCGTCGGGCAAGGTTCGTGGCCGCATCGTGTTCACGCGCGACGGAATCGTCGCGGTCGGAGCGGACCACACGGTCATGGTCGACCTGGGCGTCGCGGATGGAATCGAACCGGGTGATTTCCTCACCATCTACCGCTATGCCGCGGGACGCGAGTACGGAATTCGTCCGGTGGGCGCCTACTGGGTGAACCTCCCGCCGCCGCCGGACGTGGAAATTCCCCGGACGTACCTGGGCGAAATCGCCATTCTCTCGGTGGGCGATCGCTGGGCGATCGGTCGTATCACCGATTCTTATCGGCTGATCGAAGTCGGAGACGAAGTCGAGCTTAAGTAGAGCCGCAATCCTCCGAACGACTTCAGGAGAGGCGCAGAGCGCCTCTTCTTTTTTTCGGTCGACGAACTTCGATTCAACTTTTTCCGAGAGATCACGCGCTGGCACGAAAATTTCTGCGATGACCCGCGGAACGACGAAGCGCGAAAATTTTTTTGTCTCTTCTCGTCGTGATTCTCGTTTGCTAAGATGCGCGCCTCCTCGAACGCCATTCCTTCTCGGAGGCCGACGTGAACCTGGACTCGCAGCTCCAGCAGGTCATCGACGAGCTTCTCTCGCACGGCATCTCGCTCGATCTCGCGAAAAAGGAGTTCGAGAAAAAGTACATCGTGGGTGCGGTCAAGCGATCGTCGGGGAACCTGGGTCGAGCGGCATCATCGCTCGGCATTCATCGCAACACGCTGCGGAACAAGGTGAGCCTCCTGAACATCCGGTTTCCGCGCGAGCAGTACCGGGTCACCGTCTCACCCGACATTCACAAGAGAAAATAAGCGGGGTCAGGTCTTCACGAGTCGAGAGAGATTTCGATTCGTGGGAGCAGTCTTGCCACTTTGCGGCCGCAAAGTGGCAAGTGGAGACCTGACCCCGGGAAACCGGGGACAGACCACGGTTTCCGGATTCGCGAACTGAGGTTCAGACCGGTCGGGAAACCGTGGTCTGTCCCCAATCAAGCCGACGGCGGAGGAGTCTTGCTTCCGGGCTCGTCCGGCTTGACCGAATCCTTGAAATTCTTCAGCCCCTGCCCGAGACCCTTGCCGAGCTGAGGCAGGCGGGTAGCCCCGAAGATCACCAATACGATCAACAAGATGATGAGAAGCTCCGGGACCCCGAGGCGACCAAACATAGGGATTTTCTCCTCCCGGCTAGCTTAACAGAGGGCGCCGAGCCGGGATTCGAACACGTTCCGGAAAGCCTGGTCTCCCGGCGCGCTCAGCAGGCGCCGCACGAGACCGAGCTCGCCGGGCAGGTAGCGGCGGTAGGTCTCACCCCGCCCCTGGGAAACGGCGCGCGCGAACGTCCCGCAGACCTTCCACGCGCGCTGCAGGAGAACCCGGTCGAACCGTCGGGCGAAGTCTCTCCCGGAGAGGTCGCGCCGGCCGGCGAACGCGCGCACGATCTCGTTTCCGCAGGCGTCGGTCATCCAGTCGAGGGTCGTCCTCTCCCAGAGAAGAGACGCGAGGTCGTACGCGTCCGGGCCCGACCGCATGTCCTGGAAGTCGATCGCGGCCACGACGTCTTCGACCGGGAAGAGATTGTTGCCGTGGAAATCGCGATGGCAGAGAACGCGTGGATGGCTCTCGATCTCGTGCGCGAGTGCCGCGGCCCAGTCGTCGTGCGCGGATCGGTCGTCGGGAGCGAGGGGAGCACCGATCCAGAGATCGAACACGGCTTCCCGCGCGAGATCGAGCTCGCGCCGGAAGAATGCGGCGTCGAACGGCGCGTTGATCCGCGGGTCGGGGATCGCGGCGATCGACGCCGCGACGGAGGCGGCGCGGTTCAGCCAGCGGTGTCTTTCCGCGGGTCGCCGGACGAGAAGTGCGGCCAGATCCTCGGACCCGAAGTCCTCCAGGATCTGGCTGCCCTCTCCGTCCTCGGCGTAGACCGTCGGAACGCGGACCCCCGCCGCCGAGAGGATCGAGCGCGCCGCGAGCCAGCGCCGCCGCGCGTCCTCTTCCTCGGGCGGATAGAAGACGCCGAGCACCGTTCCGCCGGCCGGGATCGAAAGCCGCAGGTAACGGCGCCGGCCGACGTCTCCGGGCAGGACTTCCACTGCGCACGGCTCGTATCGCGCGCGGCGGAGAAGTTTTTCCAGGCCGGCGAACTCCGCAGGAATCAAGGAGCGAAGTTTAGAAGGTGTCCGGTGAGAGGCGCCAGAAGCAACGCGAGTGCCGAAGTCCCGTCTTGCTTCGGGAACTCTCCCCGGAAAACCGGATTCCTAGGACAGGGACTTCGCCTGGCTCAATACCACCTTCTTGATCCGGATCGGCTGGTTCGGCCGATCCTGCGCGTTGCGGGGGGCGGCGGCGATCTTGTCGGCGACCTCCAGGCCCGAGACGACTTCACCGAATGCGCTGTACTGGTGATCCAGGAACGCCGAGTCCTTCACGACGATGAAGAACTGGGACGATGCGGAGTTGGGATCCTGGGCGCGCGCCATCGAAAGAATCCCGCGCCGATGGTTCGTGTCGTTGAACTCCGCCTTGATGCGGACTTCCTTGCCGGTCGCGTCGACGTTGCCGCCGGTTCCGTAGGGACGCCGCGAGTCCTCGGGCTTCTTCGTCAGCGGGTCGCCCCCCTGGATCATGAACCCGGGGATCACGCGATGAAACATCGTTCCGTCGTAAAAGCCCTTCGCCGCGAGGTCCACGAAGTTCTCGACGTGCTTCGGCGCCTTGTCGTAATGGAACTTCAACGTGATGTCACCCATGTCGGTCTGGAGGACGGCGAGGGTGTTGGCGTAATCGCGTGGGGCCACCTTCTTCTTTCCCTTCTGGGCCGCCTGGCCCGACACGGCGAGTGCGCAGATTGCGAGAAACGCAGTCGCGAATCTGATCTTCAAGACTGACTCCTTTCGAGACGACCGAGCGACGATAACACGCAGTCCCGTGCGGAATTCCGAGTCGCCACGGTAAGATTCGATCCCGATGTACGCGGCACTCATGCGTACCGTTCTGACGGACGCGGACCACGACAAGGTCGTGGAGCAGGTCCGCAAAC
>DASUAD010000463.1:0-6415 GCA_035763965.1 Thermoanaerobaculia bacterium
CGACTCCTTCGTGAGTCACGACGTCGGTGAACTTGTACATCCACGGTTGCTCTCGGGGCCCGCTCGCCTGCAGGGGGATCTCCGCCGCGATTCGCTGGAGGACGAGCTCGCGCTGCTCCGCCGTGAGAGTGTGTCGCGGCGACGTCGGCGGATCTTGGATCGCGGTCTTGCACGAGACGGGAGGCGACACCAGGGGAAGGAGAGTGGAGAGCGTGACAGCGAGGAGTAGGTCCATCTTCCGGCTTACTTTCGGTTATGGGGCCAATTCTACGCCCGGCCCTGGAAAGACGGTATGACTCGCGAGGAATTCCAGAAACGGGTCGACGAAGCGGCGGCAGTCCTGCTTTCGAAGCAGGCCGAAGTCGGCGGGCTCTGCGACTACGGAATCGAGCTTCCGCTGCCGTGCCTCGAGGTCGAACGGATGATCGACTTCGCGAGGATTCCGCCCGGCGTTTCGTGGTACGCGGACCGTTCGCTCCTGCGCGATCCGACATCTGTTATCTCCTCGCCGTGCGATCGGCGGCGCGGCGCCGGCGTTCAACGCGTCGAGATGCTCGCAGCCCGACCCTTCCGCCGCCGGTGGCGGAAATCGTCGTCGCGCTCTTCCTCGGCGAGCGCTCCGGCGATCACGGCGAGCTCGCGCGCCAGGCCCGGCAGGATCACGCGGACGAGCGCGTTCCACCTCCGGTTCGTCTGCGCCAGCGCGCGCCGGAGGTTCGAGACCGCCATTTGCTCGCAGGCAAACTCGACCCCGATCGAAAGGGCTTCGAGGAAGAGCATGCGGGATCGATCCAGAGACTCGCAGGTGCCTCCGGGCGCCCAGCTCGGTCGCGCCGCCGGGAACCGGCCTTTGAGGTCGGGGAGCGCGACACCCACGAGCGAGCGCGGATGCACGTCGATCGACGGAGCGTCGCGGACGGCGAGCGCTGCGGCCTTGACGCCGTCGCCTCCGAGCTCGACCTGCGCTTCGGCGACCGCGCGCCGCGCGCGCGCGATCGCTTCGGCGAATCTCCGGCGGACGGCGTCTTCGACGCCGAGGCGGCGGTGCAGCTCGCGGAGCAGGACCTCGCGCTTCTGATCGAGCAGGTCAGCCGCCTCGGCGGCGGCCCGCCGCTCGCCTGCGAGCTCGAGCCACCGCGCCCGGGTCGCCGGGGAGGTCATGAGGCTGCGGAGGCGGCCCGGTGCCTCTTGCGAAGGCCGGCGGGAAGTCGGCCAAGCTCGGAATCGGGCAGGGCATCGAGGGCCTCCCACGCGCGGTCGAGAGTCTCCCCGATGGATCGGCGCTCCTCCCCGCCCTGCGAGAGAAACCGGCGCTCGAACCTTTCCCCGAAATCGAGGTAGGCCCGCTCGACCTCGGAGAGCTCTTCGCCTCCGATGATCGACTCGAGCGAACGCGCCCGCGCCGCGCGCGCGCACGCGGCATAGAGCTGGCGCGCAACCGCGGGATGGTCTTCGCGGGTGCGCTCCTCCCCGATTCCCGCGGACATCAGGCGCGAGAGCGAGGGAAGGACGTTGACCGGCGGATACACGCCCCGGCGGTCGAGCCCGCGCTCGAGAACGATCTGGCCCTCGGTGATGTAGCCGGTCAGGTCCGGGATCGGATGCGTGACGTCGCCCGAGGGAAGAGTGACGATGGGGAGCTGGGTGAGAGAACCGGGGCGTCCGCGCACTCGTCCGGCCCGCTCGAAGATCGACGCGAGGTCGCTGTAGAGGTAGCCCGGGTATCCCTTCCGGCCCGGCACCTCGCCCGCGGACGAAGCGACCTCGCGCAGCGCTTCGCCGTAGTTCGTCACGTCGTTCAGCACGACGAGCACGTGCAGGCCGCGGTCGAACGCGAGGTACTCGGCGGCCGTCAGAGCGCACCGGGGGGTGATGAGACGTTCGGGCGCCGGATCGTCGGCGAAGTTGAAGAAGGCGACGAGCCGCGAGAGCGCGCCGCTCGTCCGAAAGTCGGCGAGGTATCGGAGCGCGGTCTCCCGGGGCAGGCCGAGTGCGACGAAGACGATCGCGAACTCTCCGACTCCGGGGGCGCGAGCCTGACGCACGATCTGCATCGCGAGCGCGTCGTGCGGGAGCCCCGATTCCGTGAAGATCGGGAGCTTCTGCCCGAGCACGAACGAGTTCAGGCCGTCGATCGCGGAGATGCCGGTTTCGAGGAACTCGCGGGGGAGCTCGCGACGGACCGGATTGATCGGCAGGCCTTCGATCGGCCGGCGCTCGGCGGCAGCCGGAGGCGGAAGGCCGTCCCGCGGACGTCCCATCCCGTCGAACACGCGCCCGACGAGCTCCGGCCCGACGCCGAACTCGAGCGGCTCTCCGCGAAATCGAACGCGGGACGCATCGAGCGGAAGGCCGTCGCTGCCGTCGAAGATCTCGAGCACCGCGGAGTCTCCGGAGACCCGGGCGACCCGGCCGACGCGGATCCGGCCGTCTGGCCCCATCACCTCGACGGACTCGCGATACGCCGCTCCGGCGACGCCCGAGACGAATGCGAGCGGGCCTTTGAGCGCCGTCAGCCCGCTGTACTCGAGCTCCGCGCCGCGGCTCACCCGGCCTCCCCCGGGACGCTCTCGGACGCGGCGAGCAGGCGCGAAAAGGCCGCTTCGACCCCGCCCTCGAGCTCCCCGAACCGTTCGATCTCTTCGTCGCCGATCTCGTCCTTCGCCCTCTCGACGCGGGAGAGGACCTCGATCGCCGCGATGTCGCGCGCCGGCACTCCCCGCTCGATCGCCTCCAGGCCGAGATCGCGAACGCGGAGCAGCAGCGCGAGCAGCCTCGCCTGCCGGGCGGGGGAGCAGAAGGCATCCTTTGGCTCGAATGCGCTCTGTACGAGGTAGGCCTCCTGGAAGAGCTCCCCGATGCGCAGGAGGAAGCGCTCGCGTTCGGGGAGGCTCTCGCTGCCGACGAGCCGCGCGGTGCGCTCGAGGCGCGCGGCCTCTTCGAGGAGCGCCATCGCGTCGCGCCTCAGCCGTCCCCACTCGGGACCGGTCTCGGCTTCCCACCAGGAACGGATCTCGGGAGAGACGTCGCCGTAGGACTCCTCGAGTCCGATCGCAGGGAAGATCCGCGCCTGCGCCCGCCGCTCGTCGAGACTCCAGAAACATCGGGTGAACCGGCGTGTATGCCGCGTCACCGGCTCGGTCAGGTCGCCTCCGGGGGGCGAGATCGCGGAGACGAGCGAGACGGAGCCCTCCTCCCCCGAGAGAGTGCGGACGCGCCCCGCTCGTTCGTAGAACGCGGCGAGCCGCGTAGCGAGATACGCGGGATAGCCCTCCTCCGCGGGCATCTCTTCGAGACGGCCGGAGATTTCGCGCAACGCTTCCGCCCATCGCGAAGTCGAGTCCGCGAGCACGGCGACGTGATAGCCCATGTCCCGGTAGTACTCGGCGATCGTGACGGCGGTGTAGAGGGAAGCCTCGCGCGCGGCGACCGGCATGTTCGAGGTGTTCGCGAGGAGCACCGTCCGCTCCGAGAGCGTCCATCCGGTGCGCGGATCGGCGAGCTCCGGGAGCTCGCGCAGCACCTGCGCCATTTCGTTGCCGCGCTCTCCGCAGCCGACGAACAGGATGACGTCCGCGCGCGCCCATTTGCAGAGCTGCTGCTGCGTGATCGTCTTGCCGGTCCCGAAACCGCCCGGCATCCCCGCCGTGCCGCCGCGGGGGAGGGGGAAAAACGTGTCGAGAACGCGCTGCCCGGTCAGGAGCGGGATCGACAGAGGAAGACGCTCGGCGAACGGCCGCGGCGAGCGGACCCGCCACCTCTGGAACAGCGGAAGAGCGACGACCCCGGTCTCCGTCTCCACCTTCGCGATGGAGTCGGAGACGCGGCGAGGACCCGACGGAGCGACCTCGACGACCCGTCCCGCGATTCCAGGAGGAACGAGCATGCGATGCTCGATCGCACGCGTTTCCGGGACGACGCCCAGGAGCGATCCGGGCGAGACCGTCGCACCGACCGCCGCGCGGGGCTCGAAGTCCCACGCGCGATCCCGATCGAGCGCCGGGAGAGAGCGGCCGCGCTTGACGAAGTCTCCGTCGGCCGAGGCGAGCGCCTCGAGGGGACGCGCGAGCCCGTCGAATACCGCGCCGAGAAGCCCCGGCCCGAGCTCGACCTCGAGCGGCGATCCGGTCGCGAAGATCGGTTCTCCCGCGGCCAGGCCGGTCGTGTCTTCGTAGACCTGCGCGGTGGCGCTGTCCGCCTCGAGCGCGATGACCTCGCCGACGAGCCGCTCGGCTCCGACCCGGACGACCTCTCCCATCGAGAGTGGAGACGTCGTCGCGGCGGAGACGACGGATCCGGCGATCCCGATGATCCGCCCGCAGGGGGAGTCGAAGTTCGCCGAGCGGTTCACGAGCCGTAGATCTCCGTCAAAACGCTCCTCCACGCGGTCTCGAAGCGGCGCGCCCGCGCCTCGAGGCTGTTGTCCGCGCGCACTTTTCCTCCGGCGCCGGAGACCACGCATCCGCTCTCGGGAAGATCCCCGGCCGTCCGCTTCGATACCCGCTTGCCGCATCGCCGCGCGAGCTCCTCGAGGAAGGGCGCGTCGACCAGCGGGAAGTCGGCGGAGTTGACCGCGATCTCGACGTCGTCGCCGGGAAGCCGCAGAGCGGCCTCGACTCCGAGCGCGAGCAGCAGCTCGCGGCGCGACCCGGCGTCCCGATCGGCCGTGAGCCGCTCGCGTCCGAGCCGGACCGCTCGCTCCGTCCAGGCCTCGCGCTCCTCCAGCGCGGCTCGCCGATCCGCCGAATCCTCGGCTGCCTGCCGCGCCGCCACTTCCCGGCGCGAGGCGGCGAGGCGGCCGTCGCGATCGGGGGGAGTGACGTCCGTGCTCCGCGCCTCCGCCTCGAGGCGCGCGATCTCTTCCGCGTTTTCGCGCCGGATGCGCTCGACCTCCCGCGCCGCCTCCTCCCGCAGGACTTCGGCGACCGAGGCGGGGCTCCCGAGGGTCTTCACGGCCGGGGCGCTCCGGTGGCGGGCGCGGGCAGCACGACGAGCGCGGGAAGACCGCGCCGGCGTCGAATCCGTTCGAGAGCGCGCGGTCGCAGGTCGTCGACGGACGCCGAGACGAGCAGGAGCCCGACTTCGGTTTCCGCCTCGACGGCGGCGAGCGCCCGCTCCGCTTCGCGGCGGTCGGACACGACGACGCTCTCGATTCCCGTCACGGAGAAGCCGAGGGCGTCGCCGGCGTCGCCGACGAGTCGGATCATCACGGCAACCGTCCCAGGATCATGATCGCGATGATGAGACCGTAGATCGCGATCCCTTCCGCCAGGCCGACGAAGATGAGCGCGCGGCCCGCCATCTCCGGCTTCTCGGCGACCGCGCCCATGGCGGCGCTTCCGACGACGGCGACCGCGATCGCGGCCCCGATCGCTGCGAGGCCGGTCACGAGGGCGGCCGAGAGGAATCCCCACTTCACGAGGTCGGGGGACACCGGGGCTGCCGCCCCGGCCGGCTGGGCAGCGAAGAGCGGAAGCACGAGAAGCGGCAGGAGGAGGGCCGCGAGCGCGATGGCGATTCTCCGTTTCATTGCGTGTCTCCTTTCGCGAGGCGGGGGCGGAGCATCAGCGGCCGGTAGGGCTCGCCCCCTCCCCGGAAGAACTTGCCGAAGAACTCGTAGTACTCGAGACGGAGGACCTGAACGGAAACCGTCAGCCCTTCGAGGAAGATCATGACGACGTTGCCGGCGACGAGCAGCAGGATCGAGAGAGCGCCGCCGCCGCGCAGCCGCGACAGCGTGTCGGCCAGCGCGAAGAGAGCGAGAAAGACCCCGGCGTGCACCATCGCGAACGCCGCCACGCGCAGAAAGGAGATCGTGTTCGCGAAATAGGAGACGACCGAATCCACCAGCTCGACGGCGCCTTCGAGAGCACTCAGGAGGAACGGGCTTTTTTCCGCCGCGGCCCGGTGAGTCGTCCGGCCCTTCTCGAGCCGCCGCACGATCGGCCGCCTCAGCAGAATGAGCGCGAGAGGAATCGCCGCGAGCGCGAGGATACCCGCCGCCGGAATCCGTCCCTTGCCGCCGACGAACGCCCGCGCAGCGAGCCCGGCGAATACCCAGTAACCGAACGCGCCCAGCAAACCCCGCGGTCCGAAGAGGGCGAGCGCGCGTTCCCCGGCGCGCCACGCGTTCACCGCGTTCAGCACGAGGCCGGCGCTCACCAGAAACACTCCGAGCCCGATCGCGAGCTTCAGGAAAGAGGTGAGATCGCGGAGGGGGTCCATCCAGAGAACGGGAAGAGCGCCCTCGATCCCGAAGAAGCTGCCGTAGAGGAATCCGAAGACCATCGCGGAGACGCCGCCCTCCATGAGCAGGATCCCGTAGTCGAGGTATCGCGGGATCCATCGGAAAAGGCAGTACCCGGCGAGGCTCAAGACGAGGCCATGGCCGACGTCTCCGAACATCAATCCGAAC